>CALBWK010000184.1 GCA_937969415.1 uncultured Saprospiraceae bacterium
CGGTGACTTCAAGAATTCTAAGTTTGGATACAATCTAGGTTATAGTATGGCCTTTGAGGTGGGTAGGCAAGATTTGCTCTTGCGACCCTCTGTAGGTGTGGCGATAGGAGATGGGACATATGAGTTGGCACAGCAGAATTATAGCGTCGGTACTCCACTTGTATTTGATACTCTCAATCTTACAGAACCTGTGACCTTTGATCTACGACGCAATGTAGTGACTATCAATCCTGGTATAGAATTAACTTACTTGATCAATCAGAAGTATGCCCTTGTTGTGCAGGGTCATTATGACTTAGATATAAGCAACAGGACGCAGAGAGTTACCCTAGATGCGGATAGCATAGATGGAAGTCGTCCCGCATACGAGTTTAGTGATCTGATCACTGTCAATCATATGGGGAGTCCTCTCTCTAGCAAGTTATTAGATTATTCTGGCTTGCGGTTCTCCATTGGTATCAGCAGTTATATCAATAAGCAATTGTTTAATTAGAGGGTCTTTGCATTACACCCCACTTGCCCTTCTTTTCTGCGAGGAAGTAGCCTTTGTATTCCCCACTTGTTTTATCTAGACCTGATATTTTGTCTAGCTCACAGGGGAGGATTGATTTGCCATCTTTGTCTGTGAAGCCAATCTTGCCGTTTTGCTTGACGATGTAGATGTCAGAAAATCCTTTCGCTGCCTTGACGGCCTTTGGTAATCCGTCATACCAGACAGACTTGTCTTCTCTTAAGAAATTAGATATCGGATAGCCAATTCTTTCTCGCCCCTCTTTGTTTTTCTTCATTATCGCCCAGCCATTGCTGAATGTTATGTTATCTCTCCCTTTGGTGTAATAAGACCCGACTTCATTCATATCGCTATCTAGAAGTATTTTTGTGCTATCCGAGGTGACTACCTGGTAGTATCCGTCTCCGACATAACCTATTCCATTGTTGATGCTAGAGTAGATGACTTCGCCTTGATTGTTGAGTATGTTTCTCTCAAAAGTCTTACTGTTTTTCTTTTTTCTTGAATATTTGTCATTAGCTCCATAATAGTAATTAGGGCCAAGAGGCTTAGCATACTTGTACTTCGGTGTTAGTTCTGTTTGTTTGGTTTTGAGGTTATAGATGCCCACGAGATCTCCTTCTTTAAAAGTATAGGCTGGAACTGAAGTGCCACGAATCTCTTCTAGTTTGAACGGAAGGGTAGTTGTTTCTTTGGTTGCCACTGTGTAGATGGAGGTTTCATTTTCGTTGTAGCCAAGGATAAATCTTTCATCATCATATTTTTTTACACCAACGTACTTATGTGGCTTATTAAATATTTGCTCAAGATTATAATCGTAGACAAATACTTTGTCTTTTTCTTTAGTGACTTTATAATAATCGGCTCTAAATATTTTCTCCACTTTTTCATTGCCACTAAAGTGAATTTCTCCTTTTTCGTCTATAAGGATTTTATAACCTACTAGTGTGTGGCCATTGTCTTCATTTCTCCATACATCAAGTTTTTTTGATTCTAATAGTATGGTGCCAGTGTTGTCCGTCATAACCTGGTCGTCCTTTTTTCTAGTTTTTTTGTGAACAAGATATTTGTTAGCAACAACTTCCATGTGATGGGGTACTAAATTTTTCAGTAAGGTATCACCGTCGGATTTGATGAATGTAGAAGTTTTGTATTTGCCTTCTACCTTCTCTATTTCAGGATAGTTTTTAGTTAGCCATTGCTCAACTATCTCTGCTTTGTCGTCTCTTTCTTTTTGTTGTTTGGCAGCAAACTTTGGTTGAATTTTTTTATCATAGTCAATTTGATAGCCATCTTCATCAAAGAAGCTATTGACTTTGCCTTGATCATTTTTTTCGTGATAGGCACTGAAATACTCTTCTGTTACCTGTGAGATGCTTTTGTAAATGGTGGGTACTATCTCATCATTCTTAGGTGACCGTACACCATATTTGCCATCCTTCTGTACGATAATATACTTGATAAGTTGATTCTGAATCTCCACTTTGTCGTAACCTTTAAAGGTAGGCGGTACGACCCATTCCATTTTCTGTGCTTGTGAAAAAAGACTTAAGAAAAGAATAAAACCCAGAGGTATAAATTGTTTTTTCATAATAGATGTTATCTTTTGACTAATTTAATCAGTTTTTATATCTCACAGTACAGAATTTCCTATGCATAGGTTAAAATCATTATGGCTACAACTCATTTTTATCTCCTTTCTGATGATATCGAGCTGTAGCACAGCTAAGTTTACCGCAGAAACTAGGTCCGTAAAATCCGTAGAGTCTACCCAGATAGAAGTGATTTCTGGCGGATATGGAGCGACAAAGAAGGCGGCCTACCAAAATGCGGTAGAAAACGCATTTAAAACTTTGTTAATGTATGGAGTACCTAATTCCAATCAGGAAACTCCTCTTCTAGGGAGCAACGCTGAGCAAAAGTTTCAAGATCAACAAGCATTCTTCGATAATTTCCTAGCTTCCTCATTGGACAACTTTATCGTCAGCAAAAAGGTGAGAGGTTATAAATTCACCAATAGTAAGACCCCTTCTACGGAGGTTTCTATGCTCATCAATCTGCGCTCTGTTAGAAATCATCTCATTGCCAATAATATTATATCAGATTTTGGATTATAGCCTTATGTATAAATTGAAAAGTTGCTTTTTATTAATGTTTGTAGGATTAGCTAGTTTAGCAACTAGTCAAGACAGTTCACCTAACAAAGCTACAAGCAAGACAGTACAACCCAAGATCATAGTAGTGCCGTACACACCTGTGGATGTCTCCATAGCAGACGAGTTGAAAGCCAATGATAATGCAAGGCTGGCCATCAGTATTGTAAAGGAAGGTTTCGATAGTAGAAACTTTCCTACGGTAGATCTCAATGCTAGGCTGAAGCAACTCAGCAACGATAGGGTTATGGAAATGGAAGATCGTACTTCTATCAAGCAAGAAGTCATCGAACTATCAGGCGCAGATATTCAGGTTGAGGTTGAGACAACAATTAATAAGTCATCATCTGGCAATAGTGTTACGGTAATTTTATCGGCTTTTGATGCTTTCACTGGAGTGTCGTTAGCCAACAAGTCAGGTGTCTCGCCTAAGTTCTACACAGACAGTTACGAGAAGTTGATCAAAAAGGCGACGGACGAAATGATAGATGAGTTTCTCAATGTAATAAATACTCGCTTTGAAGATATAAGAGCTAATGGTAGAATGCTGGCAATGAATATTAATTTTTCCGAGGAGTCAGAATTTGATATGGATTATGAGTTTGAGGACTATGATACATTGTCTGATAAGATTGAAAGTTGGCTTGAGGACAATGCTTACAATTCTTATTTCCATATACAAGGAATTACAGCCACTAAGATGATAGTTGATGAAGTAAGAGTTCCCCTAAAGACCCCTGAAGGAAAAAATTACCGCTACTCAAATTTTGTTCGCGAATTTAGAAAACATCTCAGATCATTGGGGCTAGAAGCTGAGCGCGACCTCCAAGGTGGAAGAATATTTATAACGATACTATAGAAACGACTATGAAGCACTTTATCTTCTCTTTTCTCTTGATGTGCCTAGGATTCCATACGGGATTTTCTCAGAAGGCCATAGTGAGGATTTCTGATAACAATATGGCGTCTCTGCAAGATGCGCAGTTTAAAAAAGCACTTACCGGCTTAGGCTTGAGGTTCGATTATCCTATTGCACTAGATGTAAGTCTCTCTGAAGAGCAGTACGAAACTATAAATGGTCTTGACACCAGAGAGGTCTTTAATGCCAATCTAAATGTGCAGTATACGGACTTGATAACAGGTAAGATTTTAGATTCCAAAGATTATCAGTTGATGGGTAGTGCTAAGAATAAGAGAGTCCTGTATAAAGGCTTATCGCAAGCTGTGCGCAAAAAGAAAAAGCAAATTCAGAAAGATGTTACGACAATCCTGGACGACAAAGAACCACTAGGGTGTGATCAAGTTGTCGCGGCAATGAAAGAGAATAGGCAGCTAGGTCAATACCAACAGGCTTTGCAACTTTCGCCATATGCCCCTGATGCCTGTACTCAAGTGGCTCCCTTGCGCCAGCAAATCTATGCTGATTACCAAGCCCGAAACTGCACTGCACACTTAGTAAAAGTAAAAGCCTTTATGGCGGTGGATGATTACAGAGGTGCTTCTAGAGAGATTGTCAAAGTAGATCCTGAGTCTGATTGCAGTGACGACTTGCTAGTTTTGGTTACAGAATTAGATGAAAAAGTCCAAAGCGAAAAAGACAAGACGCTAGAAGCCTATATAGAATATGTCAAGAGTGAAAACCGAGGTGAATCAGCTTTTCGTTCTAGATTAATCGAAATTCTTATCAGGGAGTAATGAGATCAGCTATCCATCTTATTCTTTTGGTCTGTATGTTACTGATCAGTAACAGTCTATCAGGTCAAGCAATAAATTTTGTTGTCGAGAAACTTGATAGTGATCAGCTCGGCTTTAGTGCAGCAGCTAGAATTACAAACCATAATATAGAGGAAACTATAGTTGCTAACCCTGCAGCTGTCGTCGTAGATAGAGAGACCTTTGTAGATGTAGAGACTGAGCGAGAGCGGCAAAAGTCAGAGTCGTTTATCGATGGTCAGTATGTCGAGCAAGGGAAGGCTCTGGGGGCGGATTTTATGATTTTCCCAAGCTATACGAGTGCTTCTAGGCTCCTAATTTTACGTGTTGTAGATGTGGCTAAGTCTGCAGTTGTTATCAATAAAGAGTATCCACTGTCGCACTTTGTAGACAAAGACGGAAAACTAGATCGCCCCGACTATTATGCTAGATATGTCAATGAAATAACGGAAGGGCTCTTGCAAGACTTCACAGCCTTTCATATGACAATAAAGTTGGTGGGTATAGAGAAAGTAGATAAGGAGAAAGCAAAGGAAGCCTTAATTTATTGTCCTAATGACTGTACGCTTAAGCCCAAAACAGAGATAGATTTATTTCATAGAAGGGCTATAAAGAACACAGAACTTTTTAAGTATGACCAGATCGGAAGTGCAAAGATAAAAAATGATGAGTCCAACGGTCTTTATCTGATTTCGGTTAAGAAGGGCGGCGAGGTCCTACTAAAATTAAATAACGAAGAGCAAGAAGTGTATGCTAAAATTAAGTCTTAAGGTGATATTGATGTTGGCAATTGCAGGCCAACTCCTGGGGCAATCTAATTGGATTGCGGAGTTAGAAGGAAGTTCTTATGGTGATAGTCCAACAATTTCCTATATAGAGCAGGATGATAGCTACAGTCTGCTTCCAAAAAATTGGATTGAAGAGTTTAATACTGGAATCGAGTATGGATTTAAAAACGCGAATGTATTTAGCAAAATTTACCCAATGGGGTGGAGCGGCGGCTCTTATCTGTCAAAAAAGAAGGGGGCACATTATTTGGCCAAGCTCGATATTCAACAAGTATTGCTTGATGGTAAAGTGCCAGAGGAATATTATTCTGCAAAGTCGGCAGACGTTTTTGTCCTTGCCATCTTAAAGGTCTATGATGTTATAGATGGCACGCTTGAGATAGCTAAGGAAATAACCTTTGAAGATAAAATAAATCCGTACGATGAAGTGGATGAGATCGCTGGCCATTTCAGAAAAGAAGTGTCCAAGACTCTATGGTCGAGATTCGGAAAAATTACGCCTGTGTACAAGGCCAATATTGTAGAAGAAAAGGGTGGCAAGCTCCAGTCGCTTTTCATTAATAAAGTAAATTATGCGCGGATGCTTAGTCCTAAATATCTAACTGCATACAGAGTTGTTCAAGAAATCAATGGTATGGCCATCTTTGAGATATTGGGCAATCTGCAAGCAACTAAGGATTCAAAGGCAGCAAGCCGTGTACACTTAAATGCAGTAAGAGGAAAGAAGGAAATACTTAATGCACTCAATGCTGAACAGCAGGTCTATCTCACCACTAAATCATTAGCGAAGTGAAAAAGTTATCTATTATATTATTCATAGGGTGGCTGTCTATTGCAAGCTTGATGTCTCAGGCCAACTTGCCAGGGGTGATTATCGAAAGACCTCAGACCAAGGCACAGTGGCATACATTCAATTTGGACAAGCATCTCTATAATATTATGCTTGAAGCAGCTGTAAATCAAAGTGCTATCTATCACGTCATCGATGAGAGCAATTTAGAGTTAATGACTCAAGTAAGAGCGGAAGCTGTCAAAAATTTTTCTGATCTGCCTTCCGCTCAGATGATTGGCGCATCTTACGTAATGGAGTCAAAAGTTCTTGATTACAAGGAAACAACCAAAAAATACTATAAACAAATAAAGCAAGATGATGGGTCTTATAAAGATGGGGCTTGTGATAAGCGAGGTATGGATGTCACCATTAAGCTCAATATGAATCTTGTTTCTGTTGAGACCAGTGAAGTTGTGAGCTCAAGGGAATTTGTTGTGTCTGGATTTGCTACCCGTGATTGCAACAAGTTTAAGGTAGAGGAAGATAAAGTGCGCAAGGAATGTATAGCAGATTTTAGATCCTGTATGGAACTCTTGTTTAAGAAAAATATGATGGACCTATTGCAGGCGAAACTAAAAGTGGAAGGTATGCTTAAGACCAAGAAGGAATCAGCCAAAGAGTTGATTATAAAATCTGGGCCTTTTGGCAACGTTGGTGCAGGTGTCAATCTAAAGGTGATCAGTATGTCTGCACAAGATGTAGATGGTGTTGAGGTAGTTAGAGAAAAGCAGATTGGCGAAGCAGAGATTGTAAGCGTACGATATGGATCTTCATATCTAAAAGTAAAAAAGGGTGGCAAGGAAATATACCAGAGTATGTCAAATAATGAGAACCTCTATGTCGTCTATGATAAGAATTACCGCTATGTGGATTGTAGCGGAAAAGGGGCACCTAAAAAGCGACGCGAATTAAAAAGAAGATTGGAGGGGTATGATAAATAACCAACTCAATAATCTAGAATTGTAGTTCTTAATGTTACAGCCACACGAGAGAAAATTAAACACAACCTAATATTATAATTATGAATAAACTATCCCTAATGTTGCTTGTCTGGCTCATTGTCAGTATCGGCACAGTATCGGCACAAAAACTAGATCACGTAGAGTTGCCTTCCAATAGTACAGAGAAAATGTCTGTCATCAAAGTCATAGAAAATGGCGATGAGATGCGAGTCTTTGTGACTTCACAAGAAGTGGTGACAAGTATGGAAGTAGAAAATCTAAAAATTACTATCCTAGAAGTTTTAGACTTTAATGCAGAAGGGCAGTCTCGTACTGTAGGTAAGCACGTCTTACATAATGAAGCTTTTCACGGATTTAAGTTTACCCTTAAGCGTGGTAGGACGACTTTTGGAAATCAGGATGACGTGATGACGTACACTGCTCTGCAGGAAATGTATCCAGAATTAGCAGATGTAGACTACCTCGACTCAGCAAATAGAAAGATGCCAGTGGCGTTCTATCGTAGCACTTTGAATACTGGAGCATTTAAGCCAAAGGTTAAGGGATTTTCTAGTGTAAAATACTCGTCAGATGAGTCAGCTATAATGGAAAAGCCTAAAAAGAAAAAGAAAAAAGGGCTGATGAACAAATTGGCTAATGCCGCCGAAAGCGTTAACAAATTAGATAATAAACTCAATAAGAAAAAGCAAACCTATCAGGTTGTCAGCGAGGTAGAATTGAACTGGGAAGACCAGTATAATGGCGGACAAGACAAGAAGAATTTTTGGAAGGGAATGGCTGCAATGTCTTCTCAAGCAACTGGTAATGTTCTAGCTGTTAATGCTAAAAAAGTGAATAAGGATGCGACTCATGAGCAAAAAAATAAAGAGATCGTTGTCTTTAGTCCAATGGGAGAAGTTGTTGCCAGAAAGGAATGGGTAACTGAGGTGCCTTGGATTAAAATTGGTGCTAAGGAAAGATATAAGGAAAATGATGAGAAGGCTACAGATATAGATTTCTTGGCCTTAGCCTTTAAGCAGAATACTGCTAAAAAGCAGAATCCTGATGGGAATAAAAAGCAAATTTCCATATCGGCTATTGGTGCTGATGGAGCATTCTTGTATGACCATATTTATGACCTACCAGAGGAATTCCGTAGTATGGATACTATGGTGACAAGAAAAGGTCAGAAAACTGTTTTTGTAGGGAAGATGAGCAATGGGCAAAAATTTGTGACTGTTTCTACACCTCAAGGACAGAAGTTACATACAGTTTCTCAAGATTCAGGAATAAAAGGAGACGTGGTCAATTATTTTACAACTAAGTCTGGAGAATATGTGGTTTATGCGAATAAGTCACTTAGGACGAAAGCCATTGAAAAATACTTTGTCTGTCCAGTGAGTGCAAGTGGAGTAGGCGAGCCTATGATCATACCTGTCGATCTCAAAGATGGAACAGATTCTAGGATTGATGTGCTCATAGATGAAGCGGATAGAACAATTATCCAAACCAAACAAATGGCTAAGGGCATCAATGATTTTAAGTATGCCCTCACATTACCAACCTTGTATGAGTTGACAGATAGTGGTGTGACGCAAATAACGAATCTAGAAGATAATATGATGACAATGAATAAGGCAGAAGTCAATAGTAATACCAAGGTGTATAAAACCAATGACGCAAGTTATTTTGTCGCAAAAATCTTTAGACCTTGTGATAATGGCGATAAGTGTGTCACCAATGCACTAATGAAATTGACTTACTAGATTTTACCAATCTAAAAATGGTCACCTAAAAAATAGAAGCGGGAGTCTGCAATAAAGGCTTCCCGCTTTTTTACTGCACTTTATTGCTGGGTATGATGATAAGCTTTTTTAAGAATTCAAGAGGGTGCTTATAATGGGCCCTAGCACCTTCCCACTCACCCTATCTGCAACCTCCACCACTTCCTCCAGTGTTGTCTCTGTCACCGCTTCAGGTGGATAACAGACATTGGTGACGACAGAGAGGACAGCCGTCTGGATGCCACAATGATTGGCAATGATAACTTCAGGGACGGTAGACATGCCCACAAGATCACCACCTATAATATTGAGATACTTGTACTCTGCAGGTGTCTCCAGACTTGGCCCTTGGAAGCCAACGTAGACCCCTTCCTTCAGTTGGTGACTCAGCGAATGCTTAGCTGCCTTTTGTATTTCCGCTCTTAGCTCCTGAGGATAAGCCTGACTCATATCCGGAAATCTGATACCAAACCGCTCATCATTAGCTCCTCTCAGGGGATGCTCCGGAAACAGATTGATATGATCTCTGACCAGTACGACTTCGCCTGCCTCGTAGTTAGGATTGAGCCCACCCGCTGCATTGGTCATCAGCAACTTGGTGATACCGAGCAGCTTGAGGATGCGGATAGGAAAGGTCACTTCTTGCATAGAGTAGCCTTCGTAGTAGTGCAGTCTACCGTTGAGGATCAAGATAGAGCGATTGCCGACCCTTGCTGAGATCCACTCACCTTTGAGATAAGTTGCAGCCACCAGGTGGGGGACTGCACTAAACGGAATTCGCTTTTGGATATCCATATTATCCAGCAAGCGCTCACCACCTGAACCAATAATAAGGGCTATATCGTGGTCTTTTTGGAATTGGTCTTTTAGGAAATGGGCGGCACTCTCAGCGGCATTATAATAATCCATAGGGCTAAGGTAGTGGTCTAGTGGGTCTTTTCGAGACTCCAATCCTCCACTTATGGTATAAAAAACCTATATTTGCAGCAGATTATGATTATAGGAGGGAGCAGATGTTCCCTCTTTTTAATTTGGGTCAGGTTTAAGTCACGCGAGATGTCAGAGACAGGATTACACGCAGCAATTACAAAAATCGCTAAAGAGCGCTTTAAAGAGGAGGATCTCAGCGATTGCTTTCTGCTCAGTATCGAGCAAAATGCTAAGAAACTAGAGGTCTATGTAGATAGTGATGATGGGGTCAAGTTTTGGCAATGTCAGAAGCTGAGCCGTGCTATCGAGGAGTATCTCGACGAAAGCCAGGCCCTCGGAGAGGATTACACCTTGGAGGTCTCCTCACCAGGCATCGATAAGCCCTTGCAGCTCCAGCGACAGTATCCTAGAAACATAGGCAGAGAGCTGGAAGTTACTCTTAAGGAAGAGGAGGCAATGGTGACAGGAAAGCTGCTAGAAGTTGACGAAGAGGGCATCCTCATCAAAGCTAAAGGCGCCAAGAAGGGACAGTTTAAGGAGAAGAGAATAGCTTTTAGTGATATCATCGCCACTAGGGTGCTGGTATCTTTTAAGAAGAAGAAAAAATAGATGTGTATCAGATGTGGTATGCAGATAAATTAACATAACGGACAAAATTTTATAACAGATGAAAAAGATGATTTAAGATGAATCTTGTTGAATCATTTTCAGAGTTTAAAGCGGGTAAGAACATTGATCGGCCCACTATGGTCAGAGTACTGGAGGATGTCTTCAGAACCTTGATCAAGAAGAAATACGGATCTGATGACAATTTTGATGTCATAGTCAATGACCAGAATGGTGACCTTGAGATGTGGAGAGTGCGGGACATCGTCCCAGACGGAGAGGTGACCGATGAGATGAGTCAGATATCTAGTTCAGAGGCATTATCGATAGATGATGACTATGAGATAGGTGATGAGTGCTATGAGCAGTTAGGATTAGAGGATTTTGGCAGAAGAGCCATCCTTGCGGCGAGACAGACCTTGATATCAAGGATTATGGAGCTGGAGAAGGACGAGATCTACAAGAGATACTCAGATCGTATAGGAGAACTTGTACTCGGAGAAGTAGCCCAAGTGCTTAAGAGAGAATTCCTCATCATCGATGATGCCACAGGTAGTGAGATACTCCTGCCGAGGTCAGAGATGATCAGAGGAGATTTCCTCAGAAAGGGCGATATGATCAAAGGTGTTATCCGTAGAGTAGATATGAAAAACAACAATCCTGTTGTCATCATGTCTAGAACGGATAGTCGATTCCTCGAGAAGTTGATGGAGCAAGAAGTTCCTGAGATAGAGGATGGCCTGATTACAATTAAGAAGATCGTCCGTATTCCGGGCGAAAGAGCCAAGGTAGCGGTAGAATCCTATGATGATAGGATAGATCCAGTAGGGGCTTGTGTAGGTATGAAGGGATCTCGTATCCATGGTATCGTCAGGGAGCTAAAGAACGAAAACATCGACATCGTGAATTACACGAACAATGTTTCGCTCTTTATACAGAGATCATTGACACCGGCTAAGGTGTCCAACATAGATTTGGACGTAGAGAAATTGACAGCCTCAGTTTTCTTAAAGCAAGACCAAGTATCTCTTGCAATAGGAAAAGGTGGTTCCAATATCAAGCTGGCCAGTAAGTTGACTGGCTATGAAATAGATGTTTATAGAGAAGATGACGAAATCGGCATGGAAGATGTCGATCTTGACGAATTCTCTGATGAAATAGAAGAGTGGGTAATCGATGCCTTGAAGAATATCGGGTGTGATACAGCGAGAAGTGTTCTCGATCTTAGTCCAGAAGAATTACTCAGAAGGACAGATCTAGAAGAGGAGACCATCACGGGTGTCATCAAAGTATTGGAGGCAGAGTTTGCCAATGATTAGTGCAGCATGAGTTAACTAGAGAGATTAATATTTAGCATACAGAATAAATGGCAATACGCTTAATTAAAATAGCGAAAGAATTAAATGTTGGTACATCGACCATCGTGGAGTTCCTCACTGAAAGCGGGTTTGAAATAGAAAACAAACCTACCTCTAAAGTGACTGAGGAAATGCACAATGCGTTGCTCGTCAAGTTTAGTAATTCTATGGCGGTCAAGGAGAAAGCCGACAAGCTTGTTATAGGTACACGTCAGGAAGAGGTCAAAGCTGACCCACCTCCTGCACCTAAGGCCCCACCAGTGGTCATACCTGAGCCTACGCCAGAACCTGAGCCTACGCCAGAGCCAGAAGTGAAGGTAGAAGAGCCTACGCCAGAGGTTGTCGAGGAGCCTAAGAAAGAGGACGAAGTTATCAGAGCCGAAGTGCCAAAGCAAGAGCTAAAAGTAGTAGGCAAAATAGATCTCGAAGCAACTAAGCCTAAAAAACCGGCCCCTAAGCCAAAGCCTGCAAAAGCAGCTAAGCCTGAGGTAAAAGCCGAACCTAAAAAGGATGATGCTCCTATACCTGCAGAAAAAGTAGAAGAGGCTAAACCAGCTCCTGCTGCAGCAACGCCTAACAAGCCAGAAGAAGAACTCGTCAGAGCCAAGACGCCTCAGCTGAAAGGTCTTAAGATTCAGGGCAAGATAGATATGAAGAAATTTGACAAGCCGCCAGTGAAAAAACCTGCGGCAGGTCAGAAAACTGATGGCGCTGCCAAGAGAAAAAGAACAAGAAAAAAAGTTACAGCCCAGTCGAGCTTCAAAAGAAATCAAAGAAGTGGTGCTGACGGCGGCGGAGGTCGCGGCGGCAAAAGACAACAAGATGAAGTCAAAGCAGTCTCTAAAAAAGAGATAGAAGACAAAATCAAAGCAACTATGGCCAGAATCTCTGGTGGTGGTAGAAACAAGAGACAAAAGATACGTCGTAGTAATAGAGAAGAAAAGAGAGCAACAGCAGAAGCAAATGAAATTGCAAATGTTGAGACAACACTAAAAGTCACAGAATTTATTTCTGCGTCTGAGTTGGCATCACTAATGAATGTCTCCGTTTCGGATATCATTCTCAAGTGTATGAATCTCGGTGTGATTATCTCCATCAATCAGCGTATGGATGCAGAGATTATCGAATTGGTGGCGAGTGAGTTTGGTCATGAAGTAGAATTTATCGGTGTCGATGCAGAAGAGGAAGAAGAGGAAGAAACAGTAGTAGATGATCCTAAAGACTTGGTCCATAGAGCACCGATAGTGACGGTTATGGGACACGTGGATCACGGTAAGACTTCACTTCTAGATTATATTAGAAAAGCTAAGGTAGCTGAAGGCGAGGCAGGGGGAATCACCCAGCACGTCGGTGCCTACAGTGTGCCTGTAGGTAAACAGATGATTACCTTCTTGGATACACCGGGTCACGAAGCCTTTACGGCGATGAGAGCCAGAGGAGCCAAGTTGACCGATATTGTAGTCGTTATTGTAGCGGCAGATGATTTGATAATGCCTCAGACCAAAGAAGCAATAAGCCATGCCCAAGCAGCAGGTGTGCCTATCGTCTTTGCCATCAATAAAATAGATAAGGACGGTGCTGATCCTAACAGAATTAAGCAAGGACTTTCTGAAATGAATATCCTCGTAGAGGAGTGGGGTGGTAAATTCCAGTCTCAAGATATCTCTGCTAAAGCAGGAACCAATATCGATCTCCTTCTAGAAAAGATAGTCTTAGAGGCGGAGATGCTAGAGCTCAAGGCCAATCCAAATAAGATGTCTGTAGGTACAGTAGTAGAGGCCTCTCTAGATAAAGGAAGAGGCTATGTCACCAAGTTACTCGTACAAGCAGGAACGCTTAAGGTCGGAGATCCTATCGTTGCAGGTGCTTACGCGGGTAAGATCAAGGCGATGTTTAACGATAAGGGTAAGAAAATTAAGGAAGCTGGTCCTTCAGTACCAGTCGCTGTACTCGGTCTCGATGGAGCACCCGCTGCTGGTGAGAAGTTTAAGGTGATGGAGAAGGAGCAAGAAGCTAAAGCCATCGCCACTAAGAGAAGTCAGATCCAAAGAGAACAGACCAACAGAGCAAGTCGTAGAATCAGTCTCGATGAGATCGGTCGTCGATTGGCACTAGGAACTTTTAAGGAGCTCAACCTTATTGTCAAGGGTGATGTGGATGGGTCTATCGAGGCACTTTCAGATTCATTGATCAAGTTGAGTCAAGAAACCGTCCAAGTAAATGTTATACACAAGGCCGTCGGTCAGATTGTTGAATCAGATGTCCTATTAGCATCTGCATCGGATGCCATCGTTATCGGATTCCAAGTACGTCCATCAGGAGGTGCCAGAAATCTAGCAGAAAAAGAAGGCGTACAGATCAAAACATACTCGATTATCTATGAGGTTATCGATGAGATCAAGAAGGCCATAGAGGGTATGTTAGATACCATCAAGGAAGAGAGAATCTTGGGTAATATCGAAATCAAAGAAATATTCAAGATTTCTAAGATTGGTACTATCGCAGGGTGTCTGGTTTCTGATGGTAAGGTCACAAGAGATTCTAAGATCAAGCTTATACGAGAAGGTATCGTTGTGTATCCTACCAAGCAAGGCGTCGTAGCAGAATTGGCTTCTCTCAAGCGATATAAGGATGATGTCAAAGAAGTAAGAGCCGGTATGGAGTGTGGTCTGAGTATCAAGAACTATAATGACATCAAAGTTGGTGACATCATAGAGTCTTACGAGATTGTAGAGATTAAGAGAAAGCTTGAGTAAAGAGTCCTCTCTACATTTCCAAAAAGATAAGACGGCCCTCAAGAGATTTCTGAATAAGCAAGTCAAGCGTATTAACAAGCCTGACTTCATTCTCGATGATCCCATATCTATACCTAAAGCTTACACACATAAGCAAGACATAGAAATCACTGCTTTCTGGACCTCTATGTTAGCCTGGGGCCAGCGGGTGACTATCATTAATAAGTCCAAAGAGCTCTTCGCTTTGATGGATAATGCGCCGCACGATTTCATATTAAATCATAAGGAGAAAGATCGAGCACGGTTTTCTCAGTTTAAGCATCGTACTTTTCAGTACATCGATACCCTCTATTTTTTGGACTTCTTGCAGCGGTATTATAAAGAGCACGACAGTTTGGAGGAGGCCTTTGTAGAGCATAAAGGGATGCGAGAAAATCTGTCGGCCTTTCACGAGGGCTTCTTTGAGGCAGAGCATGCGCCGCAACGTACCCGCAAGCATATCGCAACACCTGCCCGCAAGTCCACTTGTAAGAGACTCAATATGTTTATGCGTTGGATGGTGCGATCAGATGCTACAGGAGTTGACTTCGGAATATGGAAGCAACTTAAGCCAGCTCAGCTGATGATACCACTAGATGTGCACGTCGAGAGAGTCGCCCGTCAGCTTGGTCTACTGGCTCGAAAGCAACGAGACTGGACTGCTGTCGAAGAGTTAACTGATAATCTCAAACAACTTGATGCAAAAGATCCTGTCAAGTATGATTTTGCTTTGTTTGGTTTAGGCGTTACTGGAGCACTGTAATAAGAACTATATAGATCTTACCTTAATCTCACTGATTTTACGGGATGACCCTTGTTCTGCTATGTGGACAAAGATTCTAAGACCTTGATTCTGATCGTTGTACAGCTTAGTAATGATATAATCACTATCCTCTACTTCAGATGAGCCTTTATGATTCTTCTCTATGCGAGTAGGAACAAAAGTAGATAGTGTTTTTTCTATCCCTCTCAATACTGCATCGGCACCTTTGATACGTTGTCCATTATCTACTTTGAGACGGGCATCTGAAGATAGTAAGAGACCAATTTGATCAAAATCTTGATTCTTCAGTAACTGTGCTACGTCTTGTCCCGATAAGGCAAATTGCCCCAAGAACAAAAAGGATAATATGATAAGTAATTTCATAATTGTATGACCTTATACCTGAATAACGCAATCTCTACACCATAAGTTATGGTAATTCAGCTTTCAGTGAGTTGCAGTAGCTAAGAGATGGCTGTAATCGACCTATTTACTTGTCTTAAGGTTATTTTTGACTATAAAATTTACAAGCATAATTATATGTCAAAGAAAGCAATGTTGGTCATTCTAGATGGCTGGGGTCATAATTCTGACCCTAAGGTGAGTGCACTTACAGCTGCTCACACACCCTTTATAGATAACCTCTATAAGACTTATCCACATGCAGAGCTAGTTACTTTTGGTACTGAGGTGGGCTTGCCAGAAGGCCAGATGGGCAATTCTGAAGTTGGACATCTTAATATAGGAGCTGGTAGGGTCGTCTATCAAGAGCTGGCTAGAATCAACAAAGCTATTGCAGAGGGCACATTGGCTCAACATCCTGTAGTCCAAGCAACAATCGATAAAGCAAAAGCGGAGAGCAAACCAATTCACTTGATGGGACTTGTGTCTGATGGGGGAGTACATTCTCATATCTCTCATATTATAGCCTTGGCTAAGCTCTTTACCTCTTCAGGTATTCAAGTACATCTACACGCCTTTATGGATGGTAGAGATACTGGTCCTCAGAATGGAAAAGCGTATCTAGAAACCTTGTTGGCAGGAGTAGATCAATCTTTGTGTTCTTTAGAAACAGTGATAGGCCGCTATTATGCTATGGATCGAGACAATCGCTGGGAGCGGATAGCTAAGGCCTATAATTTATTGACCAAAGGGGTAGGTGAGGTCACCAGTGATGTCTTATCTGCAGTCCAGAGTTGTTACGACAAGGGGATTACCGATGAGTTTATGGAGCCGCTCAAGATAGGTGACAAAGAAAGTGGTCTGATTGGAGATGGAGCTATTGTCTGTTTTACCAATTTCAGAACCGATCGGCCAAGGCAACTCACACGGGTGTTGACACAAGAGGCTATAGAAGGGATGACACCACTGGACTTGCACTATGTTACGATGACTAGATATGACGAGACTTTTAAGAACATCTCTGTTATATATGAAAAAGAGGAAATAAAAAGAGGACTAGGAGAGGTTGTGTCTGCGGCAGGCTTGAAGCAATTGCGTATAGCAGAGACAGAAAAGTATCCCCATGTCACGTTTTTCTTCTCTGGAGGTCAGGAAGCACCTTTGCCTGGCGAGGAGAGAATTGTAGTTGCATCGCCTAAGGTGGCTACTTATGATCTGCAACCAGAGATGAGTGCTTATAAGGTGACATCTGAGGTTGTAGGGCATATTCAGAAATCCATCCCTGACTTAGTAATCCTCAATTATGCCAATGCAGACATGGTTGGCCATACGGGAATTTTTGATGCTGCAGTGCAAGCAGCGGAGGTACTGGATGCTTGTATGGAGGTTCTTGTCGGGTCGGCTTTAAGGGAAGGATATCAAATCCTAGTTATTGCAGATCATGGAAATTCTGATATAATGGTCAATAGTGATGGGTCTCCTCATACAGCCCACACAACCAATATGGTCCCAGTAATATTGATACAGAATGAGTTAGAAGCACAACTTAATGATGGAAAGTTGGCTGATATAGCACCAACCTTATTAGAATTAATGGGCCTAGGACAGCCTAGTGAAATGTCTGGCACTAGTTTGTTAGGTTAAATTTTGAAAAAACAATTTTTACCAAATAAAATACTGACTAATAAGTGATATTAAATTTAATCAACAGAATTGTAGCCAAGTCTAAGAATATATACTATCTTAGAAGTAACTAAAATGATATGCTATGAATATATTTCTCGGAATTTTAGCATTCTTCGCCCTTGCAACGATTGGAGTTTATATACTAAATCGAAACGTAGAAGCTTAAAACGCTTGCACCTAGCAAGGTGATAATGCGGTAAAAAACTAAAAATCTAACCCATTGAAAAGCTCAGTTTACTCTGGGCTTTTCTTTGTTAGCGTTATTTGGAAATTATTATGGTCTCTTGATGTTTGGTCATAGTGTCAGCTAATTTGCATTTAGCCAAATGGAGTAAGGGGGTGTCTTTGAAACAATGGTTTTAACGGTTAAAGTAAGTTTAGAAATTAGGTCAGATTGGTTGTAAATGCTAACTTGCAGTCCTGATCAACTTTTTTTCCTTTTTCCAGTAACCAAAAGATTACTTGAGAAATAAAGAGGATAAATGACAAGTTTTTATTTACTTGCATTCACATTGAATATATAAGGCTAGCTTAATTAGCTTCAAGATAAATCGGCAGAGGAGGGTTTAGTTCGAATTTTTTAACCAAGAAGGCGGCTAGCCCTCCGTTTTTTTTTGCCCCCATCCAAATCTCTTACCTTTCTTCTCAAGTTTGTTATAAGATAATAGACAGCTTATTCCCATTTTCGTGGCATATGGAGTCAAGATATAACAATATCATCGCTGCAATCGAGCACGAAAGAGCTGCCGAGGAGCAACATTATAAGGCACTATCAGCGAATAAGAGTATCGCTGAGCGCATAGACTCTGGTATTCTATGGTATCCCCTCAGCCCCCTTAGTCAAGTCTATACTGTAGGTGAGCAAATAGAAATGACGTTTGAGCGCACCAAGCATCTTGACAAATCACACAAGTTAAGATCGGGAATGGGCTGCCACCTTTTCAAAATGGATGGTAACCAGAAAGTTATAGAGCTACGGGCTACAATCTCCTATATCAGAAAACATAAAATTTCCATTATCCTCAGCCAAGCTATACTGTCTAAGAATGATTTGCAGGATGTAAAGGGCAACCTCGGTATAGAACTCATCCATGATGAGCGACCATACAAGGTCATGCACAGAGCTATGGAGGAACTCCTCAAGACTCGTGAGCCGCATCTATTGACACTAAAGGAAGGCATCGACAGACTAAAACCACTGGCGCAGACTCGACGCAGAGATTTCGAGATTACACCAGATCATCTCAACCACAGTCAAGTAACTGCGCTAAACGGGTGTATCGACGCAGAAAATATTGCCATCATACACGGTCCACCAGGTACAGGCAAGACAACAACGCTAGTATCAATAGTGAAATCTCTACTCAAGACAGAAAAATCTGTGCTGGTTTGTGCGCCAAGTAATAATGCTGTTGATCTCTTGGCTAAGCATCTCAGTCACTCTGGCTTATCAACACTGAGAGTCGGAAATGTTACGCGTATAGCCGACGAGCTGACTCACTTGACCCTCGCGGAAAAAGCCCGCGAGCATCCAGAATGGCAGCACATAAAAAAAGTGAGAATAGAAGCTGATCAGATAAGAAAGCAAGCCTCTAAATTCAAAAGAAAATTTAGTGCTGCCGATAGAAATGAGCGCAGACACAATTATAAAGAGGCCAAGGACTTGATGAAATGGGCCAAGGATCTGGAGCGCAAACTAACAGAAACTCTCATTAGAGAAGCTCAGGTTGTTTGTACAACTTTAATAGGTGTCAGCCATAAATCTATTGACGATTTTAGGTTCAAAACCCTAGTGATTGATGAAGCCTCACAGGCTCTAGAACCTGAGTGCTGGAACGCAATACTCAAAGCAGAACGTGTGATTCTTGCAGGTGATCACCTACAACTTGCTCCTACTGTAAAGTCCAAGAAAGCAGAAGCACTTGGCCTAACCGAGACCTTGTTAACTCGACTGACAGATAAGATCCATCATACCTACTTGCTCAATGTACAGTATCGGATGCACGAGAAAATCTTGTCGTTCTCTAACAAGAGATTTTATGAGAACCGATTGAGCTCAGATGCTTCCAATAGCCAACGCAGTCTCGAAGGGGATGAGGCACCTTTAGTGTTTATCGACACCAGCGGTTGTGGGTTTGAGGAAGCCTTTAATCCTAAGACCTTGAGTAGAAAGAATGAAGGCGAATACTTTATTCTACGTGAACATTTTCTCCAAAATCAAGAAAAATATGAGGGCGCCTCGATAGGGATCATCAGTCCCTACTCTGAGCAGGTCAAATATCTCAGGGCGAGTATCGAGGAAGATACCATCTATGCCACTTATGATACTATAGTGAATAGTATTGATGGATTTCAAGGTCAAGAAAAAGATGTCATTTATATCAGCCTTGTTAGATCCAATATGAATGGAGAAATAGGTTTCCTCGCTGATGAGCGCCGACTCAATGTTGCTATGACCCGAGCTAAAAAGAAGTTAGCGATCATAGGGGATATGAGCACTTTATCTAAGAGTGAACTGTTCACTGCGCTGGCCGATCATATAGAAGAGATAGGTGTCTATCAATCTGCTTGGGAGTATATGGGGGAGTCGTTTCAGTTTCCTGCATAATGTAGATAAGCGACGGGCAGGAGCTTTAATAATTGGTGTCAGATTTTTCATCTATTGGTTCCATAGAACTAAAGATAAAATCATACGTACAAAAGATCATAGCAGAAAAGAAAGTGGAGGTTACGATGGGTTCTCCACGCTGCTCGAATAGACTGTTTTGATCGATGTTGCTAAAGTTGGCTAATTGCTGGCCTCCTGGTTTTCGACCATATCCAAAATCGATGCCTAAAGAAAAATTATTTTTTCCGCGCTTAAACAAGCCTCCACCAGAAAGATGAAAGACATTGCCTACAGTACCTAAATACTCTGGTAATTCATTTATTGCAATTCTATTAGAAGGATCTAAGTCTGTTCTGAAGCCAAAGATTATCGTTGTGTTTTCAGAAATTTCTTGTTGGGCGCCCACAGCAAAATTGAAAACGCTATTGTTGCCTTCTATAATTTCTACGACTGTAGGTAGATCTGTATTTACTTGCGCATCGAAAGGATCATCTGTGTCCTGGAGAGTTACATATCTAGGGATCTCAGAAAAATATTCTGCGGAAAAGGAATAAGTGCCAGAATCTGTAAGTAGATCAATACCAAAGCCATAGGAGGCCGGCGACTTTTTCTGAATAGAAATATTATTATTTCTGTTAGATACGGTCTGATTTGTATTGGTAAGTACGTTGATGCGTTGATCTTCCAGGGCATAGCTACCTGTCCGTCTGATGGCTCCGTATTCCGGAGAAGTATAAGTTAGGCCTAGTCTAATCCAGTGGGCTCTATAGGCTAGGCCTAATTTGGTGATAAAGCCAGAGTAGACATTAAGGCCATAATCAAATTCTGATCTCCAAGATTGTACGATTTCATCTGGCTCAAGAGAGGAGATTATTTCTCGTTTAAAGTTAAATCTTGTGTCTTGATTATGGAACGTGCTGAACTGGGTGACGCCAATACCTAGACCTTCAGTAATATTGTAGGCCATACTCAACCCTACCCAATGCTCGGATAGTTTTCTTTCAAAATCTAAATCTCCTCTGAGAAATAATGTTTGCGCTTGATTAATAGGTAGAATAACCCTTTCCTCAAAAGAAATATCTGTTCTGTATCTCTGAAAAGTACTAATGCCAAAAGTTACTTTTTTCTCTTTGCGAGGTTTAAAGGTGACGCCAACAAAGCCAGAACCATTGTCCAGCCTCCGCCCAAGGATCTCATTGTCTTCACCTAGAAGGTTGTTGGTTTTTAACTGGGAATAATTGGGTGTGACAAAACTCAATTCAAAACCCTGAGACGCCATCCCTATAGCACCCGGATTATAGAACAGTGCAGTCTCACCTTGTGTATTGGCTATTACGGCTCCATTGAGAAGTAGTCCTTGTGCGCCATATTGATGTGTCCAGTAATGGGCATCTACCTGAGATAGAAGTGTCCCACTGGTTAGAATAAATACGGCAAAGAGAGCACTAAGGATTCTCATAACTCTAAGTTAGTCCTTTACTCAATTAGTTGTTTTCTGAGGGCGATTTTTACTTATTCACCTTATGGAATATGTAGAAGCCTACTTAAAAGCATTGAGACCCGTTACTTCCATACCCGTAATCAGGAGGTGAATGTCGTGAGTGCCTTCGTACGTAAGTACCGTTTCGAGATTCATCATATGCCTCATAATAGGATACTCATTGGTGATACCCATACCGCCATGTATCTGTCTGGCTTCTCTCGCGATAACTAGAGCCATATTGACATTGTTTCTCTTGGCCATAGAAATCTGGGCAGGAGAAGCCTTCCCTTCGTTAGCCATTTTTCCTAGTTTCCAAGCGAGGAGTTGTGCTTTAGTAATTTCTGTTATCATTTCAGCCAACTTCTTTTGAGTGAGCTGAAACTGCGCCAAGGGCTTGTCAAATTGAATTCTTTCCATACTATAACGCAAGGCAGAATCGTAACACTCCAATGCAGCGCCTATAGCTCCCCAAGCGATACCATATCTTGCTTTGCTGAGGCAAGAGAGTGGTCCCTTGAGTCCTGCAACTTCTGGAAGTATGTTAGCCTTAGGTACTCTACAATCCTCAAATACCAACTCACCTGTGATACTTGCTCTAAGCGAAAGCTTACCGTTGATCTTTGGAGCAGAAAAGCCTGGAGCATCTTTCTCTACGATAATACCTCGGATTTTTCCTTGAGGATCCTTGGCCCATACAACGGCAAGATCCGCAACTGGACTATTGGTGATCCACATCTTGGCTCCATTGAGGATGATATGATCGCCATCTTCTACATAACTGGTGACCATCCCGCTAGGATTAGAACCGTGGTCTGGTTCCGTTAGTCCAAAACAACCGATGTATTCTCCAGACCCTAATTTGGGTAAGTATTTTCTTTTTTGTTCCTCAGAACCAAAGCGATAGATAGGGTACATAACCAAGGATCCCTGGACTGAAGCCATACTTCTGATACCGGAATCACCTCGCTCTAGTTCTTGCATAATGATACCGTAGGCAATCTCGTCCATACCGCCACCGCCATATTCCATAGGGAGACTCGGCCCATAGGCCCCGATTTCAGCGAGCCCCTTAAAAAGATGCTTAGGGCATTCCGCTCTTTCGGAATAATCCTCTATGATAGGCTTCACTTCTTTGCTGACCCAATCTCTGACAGCACTTCTAGCCAATAGGTGGTCTTCAGACAATAATTCGTCTACATTATAGTGGTCGTGAAACTGATAGCGATCTACATATTGAGCCTTTGAGGCTGTGGTCCCATTTTGATGCATTATTCAAAGTTTTTGTGGCCATAAAGGTATTACTCCCACATTGGAATTGCTGAATCGTTATTAAAAGATTTCAAGTAGTGTATTTTCGCCTTCACATTTGATAAATTGTAATATATGGCCGGATCACAGATAAAGGCAGGTTGCTTTACGATACTTCTTTTTGGAGGTGCCTTGTGGTTTGTCTTAGGGAAGCCTGGTCTAGAGGAGATCAAGGCATTTATACCTAAGTTACCACAATCAACAGAAAAACCTGCTACATCACCCTCTAAGGGAAAGCGGTCTAATAAAGCTCGTTCTGGTACTGCTCCCGGTAAAGTTATAGACCAGTATAAAGGCGTCAAAGTGTACTACAATGGTTCCGTAGGCCACGTATCGGGTAGGAATAGAACGGCTGATGGTTACAATCTCGGTCTCAAATATCAATGTGTCGAGTTTTCTAAAAGATACTATTATGAGAGATTTGGTCATAAGATGCCAGACAGCTATGGCCATGCTAAAGACTTTTTTGATGCCAGTATCCCTGATGGAGCGATCAATAGGGCAAGAGGTATGCGTCAGTATAGAAATGGCGGACTTAGAAGACCCCAGTCTGAGGATCTAATTGTCATAGGAGCTACACCGGAGAATAGCTATGGTCACTTGATGGTGGTTACTGAAGCGTCTGATAGCGAGATCTCTTTTATCCAACAGAATCCTGGACCTCATAATCCCAGTCGAGGCACTTACAGATTGATACAGCGTGATGGTGGCTGGTATATAGATGGGCGAGCAATATTAGGCTGGCTGAGAATGCCCTAATGGCTTGTCATATTGATTTGTCCTTGGTTTCTTATAATTTCGGTTCTTGATGGATAGCTACTTGATATTTAAAAGTCTACACTTAGTGAGTATGGTTGCATGGTTTGCAGGCATTTTCTATCTCGTCAGATTATTTGTCTATCATGTAGAAGCGGAGGAAAGGCCTCCTTCCGAAGCTCAAATTCTCAAGACACAGTACGCCATTATGGAGGAGCGGCTCTTTAAGATCATTGTCAGACCAGCAATGATATTGACTTGGGTATTTGGTGTCTTACTGATACACTCCAGAGGTCTAGAATGGCTTAAGATCAGTCCTTGGTTACACGTCAAGTTGTTGTTTGTGTTTTTATTATCTGGGTACAGCGATTATCTGGGTCGTATTGCTAAGCACCTTCGTGCTGGCAGAAAGGTGATGAGCTCCTATCAATTTAGATTGTTCAATGAAGTGCCTACACTATTTTTGCTGGCGATAATTTTATTGGCGGTATATAAGAATTTAGCGAATTTTGGCTGGACCTTCTTAACACTCGTCGGTTTTGCTGTCCTCTTGTTTATCGGGACAAGGTGGTACCGAAAGATAAGAATGGCCAAAAAGTAAAAGTTATGATTAAAAAATTACTAAAGATTCTCATTGTTATTTTGGTGTTGATAGCTATTGCAGCTATAGCCTTGATGTTTTTTTCTCCAAAGAAATTGGTATTTCAAGAATCAATAACTGTCGATGCACCCTCTATGACCGTCTTCAATATGGTTAACGATTTTAGGCAGTGGGAAGCGTGGTCACCTTGGAAAGAAATGGACCCAGAAGCTATCAATACCTATACGGACAAGTCTACTGGTGTCGGCGCCAAATGGTCGTGGGTCGGCAATAGTCAAGTAGGGGAGGGCTCTCAGACTATAGTAGCTTCTGAGCCTGGGAAGTTGATTAAGACAGCTTTGGCCTTTAGTGGCTGGGATGGAGAATCTGGAACTGAATGGAATTTCACACCGGATGGAGATAAGACAAAAGTAAGTTGGGGGTTTGATGGAGCAGAGACACCTTTTGTCTTCAGACCATTTAATCTATTGATGAAGTCAGGACTCAAAAAAACTTATGTCAATGGACTAAACAAGATTAAAGACCTTGCTGAAGACAGAGCAAAAAACAGAAAGTATATCGGCTACGTCGTCAATGAAGTCTATCAAGGCACGACCAACTATGTGATGAATCGACAAGTTGTCAATATGCAGGACATCAATAATTTCTTTACAACCAATGTCGGGGCACTCCTCCAGAAAGCACAAGGCGTAGAGATGGAAATGACTGGGAAACCGAGTGCACTGTTTTATAGTTGGGATATGACAAATGGCACGACAGATATGGCAGCAGCTATACCAGTGGCAGCACCTGTGGCTATTCCAGGAGCTATTACACAAACTCTCAGCGATGGGAAGGCGGTGCAAGTAGAATATTATGGAGATCCTGACAAGTCAGAAGTGGCACATCAAGCTATAGAGTATTATATGAATGACAAAGGACTCCTTGTCAATTATCCTATAGTGCAAGAAACGGTTACCGATCCACTCGAAGAAAAAGATATGAGCAAGTGGCTAACTAAGATTACCTACTATGTAACCAATAGCACTCAATAATCGTTATCCATCTGTGAATATACTTCTCCATATATGGGTAGCATTGGTTGTAGCGGGTAGTGGCGTACATGATTTTCATCTGAGCAAAACAGACGTCCGATACAGCACCAAAGACAAAGCCCTACAAGTTACACTGCACACCTTCATTGACGACACACAACTTGCCTTAGAAGCTAGAGATTCGCTGGAGTATAAGCTAATGGAAAATGCTGAGCATATCTTAGCAGACTCTATTTTGGGTGCTTACTTTAAAGACAATTTTCTTATCAAAGTGGATGGGAACCCTGTAGAGTTTGAGTATCTCGGAAAAGAAGCTAGCGAAGATATAGAAGGACTCTATGCGTATCTAGAAGTACCCAACTTAGCCCTGCCTTCACAGATAGAAGTGACCAACAAAATTCTAATGGAACAGTTTGATGATCAAAAAAACATCATCAAAGTGATGCTCGATAATGACAATAAAGCTTTCCATCTTCTTTCTTCAGATGACTATACCAAAACAATCCAGTTTTGATGAAGTTTCTCATCATCGGTCCTATTAAGGCCTATCAGAAATTTATTTCTCCTTTAATTGGTCCTAATTGTAGATATCAACCTACGTGCTCCCATTATATGATACAGGCCGTGCAAGAGTGGGGTGTTGTCAGAGGTGCTTGGCTGGGCCTTAAGCGTATTTTCAGATGTCACCCTTGGGGTGGAATGGGGGAAGATCCTGTACCTAAGAAAGAGCGCTAGGCTTTCTAACCCGGCGGCTAAGTTAGAATTATAAATTCTGAGTAGGAGCTTGGTTAGTTAGAGCTATTGCTCTAGAGAATGGCATTTTCTACACTTGTACTACTCAAGAATCCCTTACTTTTGCGCCAAAATTAACTTATGCTTCAGCGTCCACGAAGAAATAGAAAGTCAGCCTCCATCAGAAAGATGATTCAAGAAAATAAGGTGACGGCTGATGACTTGATTATGCCGTTGTTTCTTGTAGATGGTAAAGGTGTAGAGCAAAAGATTTCCTCTTTGCCAGTAGCCTATAGGAGATCACTAGATAAGATGCTTAAGGAAATTGCTGCTTGTGTCAAGCTAGGGTTGCATAGCTTTATTTTGTTCCCAAAGATTCCGAAGAAGCACAAGGATAAGACGGGGACGTATAGTTATGATCCAGATAATTTTTACCTCAAGGCAGCTCAGAAAATCAAAAAGAAATTTCCGCAGATTACGCTGATAAGTGATGTCGCTTTAGATCCTTACAGTATCGATGGTCACGATGGCATTGTAGAGGATGGCCGCATAGTCAATGATACTTCAGTCGGCGTATTGGCGAGGATGGCTATAGCACAGGCAGAAGCAGGCTTTGATGTTATAGGTCCTTCTGATATGATGGATGGTAGAGTAGAGGCTATTAGGGAGGCGCTAGATGAAGCCGAGTACACAGAGGTCTCTATTATGAGTTATACAGCTAAGTATGCGAGTGGCTTTTACGGTCCTTTTAGAGATGCCCTAGACTCTGCACCAGTCAATGATCCCAACATACCAACTGATAAGAAGACTTACCAAATGGATCCCGCCAATAGTCGCGAGGCGCTCATAGAGGCAGAGCTCGACGAGATGGAAGGTGCAGATTTTATGATGGTCAAACCGGCCGTTCATTATCTAGATGTTATCAGACAACTCAAAGACAATACTTCCTTGCCGATAGCGGCATATCATGTAAGTGGGGAGTGTGCGATGTTGATTGCCGCTTGTAAGAATGGATGGCTAGATTATGAGACAGTTATGCCTGAAACGTTATTGTCGATTAAGCGGGCAGGTGCTGATCTGATATTGACTTATTTTGCTAAAGAGTTCTTGTTGCTCCAGAAGAAAAGAAGTAAAATCAAGCTGCTCTATACTAACTGATTTTAAAAACAGCCGTCTTCACTCTTTTATTTGTAGCGCCATCGGTCTCCAAACTTTCTAAGATGAGTGCTTGTGCTTTATTGTCAGAGAATACAGTTTTAAGATCATTGATTGGGCCAAGGGGTACACTTAGTTTGTTGGCTTGAGTGATAGTAGTTTTTGCTGACATCGAATCTGCGTTAGCTTGTAGCAGTGGGAGTAGATCTTTTCTGTTTTTTACTCTCAGCGTGTTGTCACTAAAGCGAGTATCATTAAGCACTTCAGAACATCCAAGGATCTTACATAGATTTTCAAATTGTTTTTGATTGCCAATGGCGAGCAGCAATGGTATGCCATCTTGAGTAGTGATGATCTCTCCATAGGGTGCAATGTTAGGATGCAAAGACCCCTTGCGTTGTGGATTGTGGCCGAGGTTGAGCCAGTTGCTTGCCTGGTTGGCTAGGGAGGCGACGGCAGCATCATAAAGAGAGACAGTGACCTTGGCGCCTATCTTATTTTTTAGTTTTTGTATCAATGCGACTAAGAGACCTTCCTTGAGGTGATGGGCGGCGATGATATCCATCAGAGCAACTGGCATTTTTATGGGTGGTCCATCTTTGCTGCCATTCATATGCATCCAGCCGGTCTCTGCTTGTATCAGCGCATCGAAACCTGGCCGTTCGTCTTCTTCTCCATAAGCAGTTATCAACCCAAAGATGAGGGTAGGATTTATTTTCTTGAGACTCTCGTAATCAAAACCCAACTTTTTTGCTGGTACAGGTCTAAAGTTGGAGATAACAATATCTGCAGATGCGATGAGGTCATACACTTCTTTTTTATCCTTAGGGTCTTTGAGATTCTTGAATAGAGCTTGTTTGTTCCAGTTGATAGAATAATAATAGGCAGAGATATTTTTGTCTTGATCTTCGGCAGGTAATTTCCAAGTCCGAGTTACATCACCACCCGTTATGAGATTTTCTACTTTAACAACCTCTGCGCCTAGCTCAGCAAAAAACATCCCTACAGCTGGACCTGCCAGTACCGATGAAAGTTCTATTACTTTTAAATTGCTAAATACATCTCTACTCATAGAATAAATGTAGTAAAATAAAAATGGTCTGCCCTAAGGCAAGCCAATTCGATCATTCTGTTTTTACTTTAATTAGCTGCTGTATGGAAATCTACGAGCACCTCTGCGCATCAGACTCTCTATAACATCTATAGTTTCTGATCCTTCGCCACAATTGATGTCTTCTCTGTAGTACCAGAGTCTATCACCTTCGATACTTTCAAATAACCCTACACTGCAAGACCCTCTGTTGGTCGTTGTATTAATTCTAGATGTTATAAAGCCTGTAGGTGATTCTGATTGTCTGATCACCTGCCTGGCTATGTTTAATCCACTAGCCAAGGCGTTAGACATAGGTTTTTCTGTTTTTATTTTACCTGTCACTACAGCATCGACCTTAAGTATCTCCGCTAATTTGGTGACATCATAATCTCTTATGGTTGCTAGGTTGATGCCTGCTTCTGTCAATCTAGCATTAGTGACACTTTGACTTTGTATGCGGACACGAAGATCGCAATTGATCAAGTAGGTCTCTACAGCATTTTGCACCTCCTTGCCTTGGGCGAGATTGAGTGTAGCAAGTTCTTCATCAGATATCTTTTCTCGTTGCTTTTCTTTGAGTGTAATAGTAGATTCAAAGGGGAGGACAGCTATTCTTTGATGGTTGATAGTTCTGTCGTCAAAATCTTTTACTTTACTAGAAACTCTGCAAGAAATTAATGTGCTTAAGAGTAGGGCTATGAGCATTAGATGGGTTGCTTTCATCGTTCTAAAATTTAATTTGAAAAGAAGTTATTATGATATATTCTTCTTTGCCGTTGTGTAGAAGAAGTTATCAGTATAATGAGCTAATGGTTCGGATTGTTACGCAGCTTTATATTTGCTTAACAAGAAAGTATATTTTTTAACAGTACATTCTAGTTTTTGTTAGAATATTAACGCTGGGATTTCGGAGCTCTTTAGTAAGTATTTATGCGTGATTTGTTCTATTGTAGGCTTGATAGCTTGACCAAAGGGCTTTTAGCCGATTTATTTTTTCAGACTCCTCTTCATTAGAAGTAATCAACTGATACAAATACTGTGGGCCTTGGTGGCGATGAAGGTAGGCTTGAAATTGCTTTAGTTTTGTGTTGCCCAGCTCAGCTTCTATTTCAAGTGGCGCTGCGTCGTGTCCATATCGGAGGTATTGATAAGCAAACACAATGAGATAGATAATCAAAAATTTATAACGTGTCGCGTGATGAAGATGCCCTGCTTCGTGTGCAGCTAATCTCAGCCAACTATTGAGGTCATTGGCATATGCTCTACCTTTGAAGAGCTCCTGATCTGTAGAAAAGAAATTCTCTGTGAAGGTGATACTCTGCCAACTATCACTACCTAAGGTAATGGCTCCTCCGCCTTTGTCAGAGGGGTAAAAAGGAATATACCTTGTGGCACTTCGAGAAAAGATTTTTGTCTCAGCAATAATATCTCTAGGCACCTCTGCGACTAAGTGTAAGAGCTCTACAATAATAGGACTAAAGCGATAGCTTTTATTTCTTGGGTTTTTAGTAAGCAAGTATCGATGTAGTAGACTTTTTTCCATCAGGTCACGAAAAGTTCTGAGGTGATTTGATCTGCGAGATACTTTCCTTCTTGGGTCAGTGTAATTGCAGTATCTATTTTTTGTAGCATCCCTTTATTTATTTGTAGCTGTACTTCTTTTGCGAAGTGTTCTGCATAGTCAGGATGATTTTCTATTATATCAGTAACATTGCATCCCCACTGTGTTCGGAGTTGTGTGAGGACATATTCATTATAGAGATCTTTTGAGGTGAGTATTTCTTTTTCAGAAGATGGCTGTCCCACGGCGAGGTCTTTTATATATCTGCTATTATTGGCTTGATTCCATTGGCGACTCTGACCATCAAAAGAATGTGCGGAGGGACCTATGCCTAGATATGGGACTTGCTTCCAGTAATTGGTATTGTGATTGGAGTAGAGCTTGTTTTTGGCATAGTTAGAAATTTCGTATTGCTCATAGCCTTGTTTGCTGAGTTCTTTCATTGTTATGGCAAACTGTTCAGCATTACTTTCTTCATTGGGGAGTTGGCCAGTCTGTGTTTTCACTTGGTGAGCGAGCGCTGTTTTTTCTTCTATAGTAAGTCCATAACAAGAGATATGTGGAATATCTAATTGAGTAACCAACTCTAAGTTATTTAACCAACTCTGTTCTGTTGACGTAGGGCAACCAAAAATTAGATCTATAGATAGATTATCAAACCCTAGTGCCTTCGCTTCTTTTATACTTGATCTCGCTTGTGTAGCGTTATGGGAGCGATTCATCCAAGTCAAGTCCTTGTCATCAAAAGACTGTATACCGATGCTGAGTCTATTGATGCCACCTGCTTTAAGTTCTTTTAGTTTTTCTATGGTGAGGTCATCGGGGTTGGCTTCTAAGGTAACCTCTGCTATAGCAGAGACAGTATAGTGCTTATGTATTGTCTCCATAAGTACGTTAATTTCACTTTCATCTAGTAAGGAGGGGGTGCCACCACCAAGATAGATTGTCTCTATAATGTCCTCTCCAAGGTAGACTCTTCTGAGTGTCAACTCTTGAGCGAGGGCAGTTACGAGCTCTTCCTTGTTCTTAAGAGAAGTAGAGAAGTGGAAATTACAGTAATGGCAGGCCTGACGACAAAAGGGAATATGTATGTAAATACCTGCCATTCACGTTTATATTTGAAGTGGTAAAGTTATCCTATTTGTGGTATAGACAGACATATCTTATTCTAGGTTTTTGGTTATGTGCTTTTGCAATAGGAAAGGCACAGGTAGATACTATTGCAATCAAGTTGGATAATGCAGCCGATATAACACTCTTAGAGGATTCTATAGTTATCCAAGAGCGCTCGGCAGTCTTGTCTTACTTTGAGGAACTTGTGACAGGCCTGATTGCAGAAGATCATCTTGAGGCCAACCTAGATTCTTTGCTTGTTGATGAAAAGGAGGCTTACACAACTGCCTTGCTCCATATAGGACCTCAGTATAGTGTAGAAGCGCTAGAGCTAGATAGTCTGAGCGAAAATCTGCTTGATAAATTGAAAGTTAAAAAACCCAACTCCGCGAGAGATTTTCTTTCTATGCGCGAATCTATCAAAGACTACTATGGAAATAATGGTTATCCTTTTGCCAAAGTCAAGTTAGATGACATTAGCCTTGAAAGTGGAAGGATAACCGGCGGCCTATCTATAGACCTTGGCCAACAAGTCATTATGGATAGTCTAGTCATCAAGGGCGATCTGAAGTTGAGAAGGAGTTATCTTAGAAATTATCTTCAGATCTTTCAGGGTGAAGTGTATGATCATTCCAAAATGCGTACAGTCAGAAGGAAGCTGGATCAACTTAATTTTGTAACTGTTGTCAAGGATCCGGAGCTGAGTTTCATTACTAATTATGCTACACTTGATCTTTATGTAGATGCTAAAAATGCAAGTCGTTTTGATCTGATATTTGGCGTTATTCCGACCAATGCACTTAACAATCGGCAGCTTTTTTTGTCTCTAGACTTCACGGCAGAGTTGCGCAATAAGTTGGGCTATGGAGAGTATTTTTTATTTGACTTTGAGCGGTTGCGACCAGAGCAGCAGAAATTGGATCTTAGATTTAATTATCCCTATTTGCTAGATACACCATTTGCGATAGATACGCGATTTAGCATATTCAGAAATGCACTCAATTATCAGACGGTCTTGGCGGATATGGGCTTGCAGTATTTTGTCAACAGCAGTGACAAGATCAAAGTCTCTTATTACGCAGAGACCTCTAGAGTTGTAGAGCTGGATACGGTAACGATACTCAATGGTAATATACCTCAGGATCTGAGCATCAGGCAAGTGGGTTTGGCGGTAGAGCTAGATATGTCGAGATTAGACTATAAGTTTAATCCACGTCGAGGCTTTGCGCTTAATTTCCAGACGATAGTAGGTCGGCGACAGGTTTTGCAAGATGGTTCATTGACGGAGTTCATTGATCGTAGCGAGGCTTTTGCGACAGCTTTTAATAGTCTAGAAAAACGGACTCCGAGATATGAGTTTAAGTTCTTGGGGTCATACTTCCTGCCCTTAGCGCAGCGTGGGGCCCTAGGACTGATTGTTAATGTAGGGCATAAGCAATCCTCTGCCGAGCTCTTAAGAAATGAGCTGTTTCAGATTGGTGGGAATAAATTATTGAGGGGTTTTGATGATGCCTCTGTTTTTACGCCTACCTATGGTATAGCCTCGTTGGAGTATCGACTGGCTTTGGGCAAGAATTCTTATTTTCAATTGCCCTTTATTGATGCTGGCTTTGTGGATTTGGATGGCGAATTGACTTTTGTGTCAGGTGTAGGAGGCGGTATGGTGTTGGAGACGAAAGTGGGCCTATTTAATTTTTCTGTTGCGGCGGGAAGGTTGCCGGGTGAGTCTTTTGACTTCAGTCGACCGAAGGCGCATTTTGGGTATATCTCATTGTTTTAATTTAAGTAGAAGTACTTCCCTTAGTTGAGATAATTACCGGCATCTACCAGACAAAATTTTGGACTGCGCTCGATCATATCGTGTAGAAATGCAGTGTGTGCTGCTCCACCTAAGATAAAAACTCTGTCGTCTTGTTTTAAGTCAATTTTGTTCAGGTTAGCAAACCATCTGGCATTCCTATGATACAATCTTAGCGCTTGATCGGTTGCATCGAAAGTGCCTTTGGAATTGACATAGTGTAAGGCATCCATATTGATGTTGATAATGTAATCCCTAAATTCTTGTGAATTGATTTGAAGTAATCGTTCGATTAAAGGGAGTTTATCAATTTTAAGCCATTCAACTGATTCTTGTCTAATTTGCGCATAGGTGGGATCGTTAATGGTCTTTTGATTTCGTTCTCCAATTTTATAATCATAGTTTCTGAATTCATGGTCGTCAATCCCATATATTCGTTTCGTTTGGCTTAATCTCCCAACTTCAAACCCAACGATTCCAGTTTCACCACCATATTGACTCATCTGGATGTCGCTATTGCAATATTCCCAAAAGAGTGTTTGCATATCATCATTGGCTGCGGGAGTTGCTTCTACTACAATTACTGTCGGTTTGAACTGAGATAGTCTTTCGTTAAGGTCTTTTATTTCTGCTTGCACTTTGGGGTCGTCGATGTCAATGTAGGATGTGTTCGCATCTGAGGATTGAGTGAAGTGGAAAATTCCGAGGTTGAGTACTTCAATTTTGCCGAGGCAAGGTTTAGTATTGTCGGTGTTGGTAGGCATTTTTGAATCAGAATTGCAACCAAGAGCAATTGTTAGGAGTAAGGGTATTAGTTTCTTCATATGTGGTCATCTGGCGAAGTACTGTCAAAGGTTAAGTTAACTCTATAAAAGCTCAATCACCTCTTTGACCTTAGATCTCTTTTTGTAGTCTGGATCATAATGGACATATGTAATAGTCTTGTCTTGGCCGATAAGGTAAGTAGCAGGTACAGGCATCACGGGTTCTGGATTTCCATTAAATACCTCTATTCTTTTCCCTTTGGCTTCTTCTATATAATCATTGTATTTGTCCGTGACATGAAAGAATACTTTGTAATTCTTCATAGTAGAGTGATCGGCATCGTGTAGTATAGGAAAGGAAAATTGATTCTCCTTGTGGAATTCTTGCATATAGGACTTTTCTTGAGGACTGACAGCTAAGACTTGCACCTTACCTGAATGATGTATGTCTTGAATATTGTCTTGAAACTCCTGAAGATGTCTCACGCAAAACGAACACCATTCTGCTCTTAAAAATACTAGGAGTACAGGGCCTTCAAGTAGAGCCGACTCTAGGCTTCTCTCTTTGCCATCTTGATCTGACATCTTGAAATCTGGAGCCTTGTCGCCAACGCTTAGTCCACCTAGGATATTATTTGGGTTGTTGGCGATGCCGTACTTGGTCAAGTCTACAGTTGGTTCTGTTGTAACCTTTGTTGTTTTGGACTTTTTCTTAGTATCGGCGGCGTTCTTCACTGTAGAAGGCTTAGTGTTAGGATTGTTACAAGCTAATAGTAAGAGTAGAAAGGGTATGAAAATTTTATTGACACTTGTGTTCATGAGAGGCTGTTTGTATTTCTTTTGAACTAAAGTAGGTTATTTGACACTGAGTATAGATAGATTGACGCCTTAGTCTATCTAGGTTGTTTTATTAGTCAGTTAACTCCCTTGTAGATTGTGATCGTCTCCGTGAGCAATAAGCACATATGCAGTGATTATAAAGTGGTTATTTACCCGTAAGCAGGCAGTCTCAAAATTGGTTATTTAGTGCAAAATACCTGCTATTCTAGACTATTGTTCAGACAGAATAAAGTATTTAACATATTTTCGTTTGAAGGTAATTTGCAGCCTGCGGCCGTTATGGTCCATAGCTAAATTGTTATTTTTGCACTTGCCTAAGCTGTTCTCCATTTTCAGCTTGCCGATGACTACACCTTAGTCCCTCGGCACTCATTTTATATGCTGCGATATGTAGTATTACTATCACGTATGCAAATTATGCATGCTATGTAACAGACCTAATTTACGAGTGTAGAGGCTGGCGTATAATATCGTCACGACTTGTGTCTAGAGACTTTATTGTGTCATAAAGTAGCCATATACTCTAATCAAGGTATTTTAATACGCGGTATACTGCATGTTTGTAACTCAATGAAGATAAAAACTCTATATAATACTCTTTTGACTGACTAAAATTGACTCATGCAAAAAATTCTTTTACCCTTATTATTATTGATCACCCTTAGTGCTTCAGCCAATCATCTTTCTAGTCCTGAACTGAAAGATTACTCAGAAGCAGTAATGGCCACGACAACCTCTGTAGCCAATGGAAATTGGACAAATGCAGGTATCTGGTCTAATGGTGTGCCCAATGCCAATACCCGCGCTATCATAGGCAATAACACTACCGTTAATATA
>CALBWK010000185.1 GCA_937969415.1 uncultured Saprospiraceae bacterium
CGAGACCAGCCCTTGTGGCTCAGCAATTTTTCCGCGTGATCAGCAGCAGGATCTTCTAGTTGTGTACCCATACTATCGTTCCATCGATTGAGATATCCGAAGAGAGCAACTACACCAAGCACTTCTACAATTTCCCCTTCATCCCAGTGCTTTCTCATTTCTTCTGCAACCTCATCGGTTACAGCATTAGGTACTTGAGAAGCAGAGACAGCAAAATCAAAAATGGCTCTTTCTCCATCCGTAAAAGCAGGATGTGTCTTGTACTCCCATATATGCTCTAAACGTGTCTTTTCAGAGCCATAGCGCTCAGCTGCTCTTATCGCATGTGCCTCGCAGTATCTACATCCAGTCGTCATACTAGAAAGATAGGCTAGCTCCCGCTTAAGGTGACTCGTGATACGACCTTTGTTTTCCATAACGGCCATATTGAGTTCCATAAATGCCGTCGAGATACGCGGGCGGTGCATCATCGTGAAGAGACTATTAGGCGTAAAGCCAAGGGTCTCATCATAAAAATCTGCCATTTGCTTGGCTTCTTTGGTGGCATTTCTATCGAGAGGATGGACGAGAGGTCTTTTCATTTTATGTGTTTTGGGCCGAAAATAAGACTTATGAGAGAGACCAACCTTCTCCTTCGAGACAGTTTCTTTATCTTGCTGACCTAATGCACATATATGCTCAGAACACTTAGCTTGCTCGTTGGACTCCTCTTCTGCCTGAATCTAGAGGCACAAGTTATAGACAATCATATCTTTTCATTGCACGGAGATTTCAGTGATTGGGTAGTTATGTCGGAAGCTGAGCTAGGGGATAGAATCGTCTATGCCAAAGAGGTCTCTGGAAGAAAAGTCAACTATATCGCTGGGTTGATCCATAAAAACGGTATGCCTACAGTCTTATTTCAATCCAAGGAATTTGACATGAGCAAAATGACACCCAAGATTAATTTTGAAGCCTTCGAAGCCAAATCAGGTATCCCAGCTATTATAGACTATACCAATCCAGAGATTTCTAAACCGACAACCGTGTCAGAATCTGTTATGTCAGTTCCTGGAAGGTACATGCTCACCAAATTTGAATTATTACAAGACAATGAACCTGCCAATAATTTTAGTTATCTCTTTCTCCACGGCAAAGGACATCTGACAATGCAATCCTTAACCTTTGAAGGAGAAGCCGATATCGACTTTCCCAAATTTGAAAGAATAAGAAAAGGACTAAAGTTCAAGCAAGAGTTGCCTTTTGAGCTTGGTGGAACACCCGTATCCCCAACCCAATCTACCCAACCTACCGCTACAGTAGATCAACAACCCACTAAAAAAACCAAGAAAAGAGGGAATCCGCTAGGTGCAATTATTGCGCTCTGTGTTGTTGTCTTTGGATTGTTGCTCGTACTTAATGGTCGTAGAAGTGAAGACGATGCCTAAGCAGTCAATTTGAGCCCCATTTATAGTATTCGTAAAGACAATCAGTAGAGATATACCCTAGGTTATCAAACCATCAAGCTGATTTTTTGTTTTTCTTCAGTCTTATTTGACAACGCAAATGACAAAATCGATCATTTCCTTGCTTTGCTTGTGCCTATATGGTTATCAATTGATAGGCCAAACTTGCTGCTCTGCGGGAGCCCCGCTAAGCAATATGATCACCGTGGACAATACGGATCAACTCCTTTCTTTCACCCTAGGCTACGAGTACAAAGGCATCAATCTATTGATCGATAATAACCAAAGACTCATTAATGACCCTAGAACACGATATGGTCAAAACGTAAGCTTCAAAACAGATTACATACTCAATGAGCGCTGGGCCTTATCAGCTACAGTACCCCTGATATTTCAGTCTAGAACTACCCTCTCAGAATCTGAGTCGAGTTTTGGGCTAGGTGACATCAGTCTAGTGAGTCAGTACAAGCTCTTTCAAAAAGAAAAATTGGCCATCCATCTAGCGGCTGGATTAGAGCTGCCGACTGGCGTAGTTAATCATACAGGACCATCAAGTATATTTCTATCTCCAGATATGCAGAGTGGCTCAGGAACCTTTGATGTTCTGATCGGTGGTAGCTTGTATTATGATAAGCTTTTTCATCCTGCTCTTTCTCTATCCACCGAGTTACTTTACAAGCGCAATGGAACCAATGAAAATTTTGCAGGCACAGATAATTTTTCTGGTCGGCGATTTGGATTTGGACACGAAACCTTAGCAAGTATAGGACTGCGGTATCAATATGTACGCAGCATAGGTTTTTTTATTCCAGACTTGGCATTTAAATATAGAAACGGTAGCCCCAATAGAGAGCAAGCCACTAACGCAGCACCCAATAGTGGTGGCAATTGGTTGAGCCTCCCTATAGGCCTCTCTTTTGTACCGGACCTAGATAAGTCTATCAGGGCCTTTGCTGAGATCCCTTTACTCCAAAATTTATCAGGCTTACAGATAACGACAAGTTTCACCTTTGGCGTACAATTACGTTATAGTCTTCAGAAAAAAGATACACAACAGACAATTATAAATTTATGAAATACTTATACCTAATTCCCTTTCTTCTTTTATTTTCCTGTGGAGGTGATGACGACTTTACTCCACCACCAGTTTCCGGCAATGGCAGTTCAAATGACTGGTTGATACCTCCTTCTCAAGTCTTTGATGGTGGTCCAGGAAAAGATGGTATCCCTTCTGTAGATGCCCCAGAATTCAATGACTCTGATGATCCAGAATTTTTAAGCCCTGGTGCTCTTGTAGTAGGCATAGTGGACAATGGCGTGGCTAAGGCCTACCCACATATAATATTAGATTGGCACGAGATTGTTAATGACAACATTGGGGATAACAATTTTGCAATCACTTACTGCCCTCTAACGGGTACAGCTGTGGGTTGGGATAGACAAGTGGGTAATAGAACGACGACCTTTGGTGTAAGTGGTAAGTTGTACAACACCAATCTGATGCCCTTTGATAGAGAAACAGATAGCTATTGGTCTCAGCTCAGATTGGATTGTGTCAATGGCGCTCTCGCAGGAGAAAAAATCAATACTGTCCCTATCGTAGAAACTACTTGGGATACCTGGAGACTATCTTATCCCAATTCTCTGCTGATGAATACTAACACAGGATTTTCTAGAAACTACGGCCAGTATCCTTATGGTGACTACAAGACCAATCACAATAACATCATCTTCCCTGTTGATAACCTAGACAACAGATTGCCAGCTAAGGAGAGAGCACTAACTGTCATCACGGAAGATGCTAGCAAAGTCTACAGTATAGAGGCTTTTGATCAACTTAAAGTAATAGAAGATCAAGTAGGAGGAGAAAACATCGTTGTCATCGGGTCTAAGTCGCAGAACTTTATGGTCGCTTATAAGACCGGTGACCTGAGTGGCTTTCAACCTGTCATCGGTGAATTACCTATTATCGCACAAGATGTAACTGGTCAAAAAATTAGTCTAACCGGAGAAATTGTTACTGGTCCGAGACAGGGGCAACAGTTAGAGATTATTGAGACTATTATTGGCTACTACTTTGCAATGGCTGCCTTCTACCCAGAGCTAGAAATTTACGAGGAATAAATTTTAGTTTCCTACTTAATTAAATCCTAATCAAAAAAGGGTTGAGAATTTGTTTTCTCAACCCTTTTTTTCTTTATCCCTAAAGGCATCACTAGATAATCATCCCGGCCCCTACAGTATTGTTGGTTCCTTCATCTATGATAATAAGGCTACCTGTAATTCTGTTGTTTCTGTATGAATCTTTAAACAGTGGCTTGGTTGTTCTGAGGACGACTCTGGCCACATCATTCATTCTGATGCCGTCGTGTTCATTTAGTCTATGCAGCGTATTGATATCTAGTTTATATCGAATTTCTTTGATAACACAACGGACATCTTGAGTCGTGTGCATAACTGCATACTTTCCTTTCTCTTGCAAAGGTTTATCACTATCAAACCAAACCAACATCACCTCGACATCTTGGGTTACATCAGGCTTATTGTTAGGGCGGACAATCATATCTCCTCTACTCAGATCATAATCATCCTCTAAGAGTATGGTTACAGATTCTGGAGGGAAAGCTTGTTCCTGCTCACCTGCAGGACCTTGGATCGTTTTTATTTTAGAATTGAACCCTGAAGGTAGTAGCATCACCTCGTCCCCTTTCTTTATCACACCACCTGCAATTCTTCCTGCATAACCACGATAATCGTGGTACTCATCATTATAAGGCCGTACTACATACTGAACAGGAAATCTACAATCTATAAAGTTGTGATCACTAGCGATATGTACATTCTCTAGATAATACATCAACGTCGGGCCATCATACCACGGGGTCTTATCAGAACGGTGCACAACATTATCTCCTATCAGAGCAGAGATCGGAATAAAGTGCACATCAACTACGTCCAGTTTGGCTGCAAATTTTTCGAAGTCATCTTGGATTTTATTGTAGACATTCTCGTCATAATCCACCAAGTCCATCTTATTGATACAAACAACTACGTGCGGAATCTGTAAGAGTGATGCGATGATCGCATGACGCTTCGTCTGCTCGACCACTCCATTACGGGCATCGATCAATACAAGTGCAACATTGGCAGAAGAGGCACCAGTTACCATATTACGGGTATACTGTATGTGACCTGGAGTATCGGCTATGATGAACTTTCTCTTTGGCGTCGCGAAGTATCTGTACGCTACATCTATGGTAATACCTTGCTCTCTTTCTGACTTAAGACCATCAGTAAGGAGTGCTAGGTTAACACCTTCCTCCCCTCTTCTTTCACTTACTCTTTCTATCTGCTCATATTGATCTTGGAAGATAGACTTACTATCATATAAGAGTCTTCCAATGAGAGTAGACTTACCATCATCTACAGATCCTGCAGTTGTAAATCTTAGTAACTCGCTATCTATTTTATGGCTTTCTGACATGCCGTATTGTTCTTGGTTTTTTTAAATAAAATCAGTTGCTATCGATCTACTAGAAGTATCCTTTTCTCTTTCTGTCTTCCATACTGGTTTCAGATCGCTTGTCATCAGTCCTACCTCCGCGCTCTGTCATTCTTGTTGTAGCTACTTCCTCGATGATGTCATCAGTTGTAGAGGCATTGGATTTCCACACACCCGTACAAGTCATATCGCCTATCGTTCTACATCTTACTGTCTCTCTAAATACTGTTTCTCCTGGCTTCTTTTCGATATAGTCACAATCAGCGAGAAGTACGCCATCTCTTTCGAAGACATCTCTTTCGTGAGCATAGTAAAGTGACGGCAATTCTACTTTTTCCATAGCGAGATATTGCCATACATCTAACTCTGTCCAGTTACTGATCGGAAAAACTCTGAAGTGCTCTCCCATCTGGTGCTTGCCATTAAAGATATTCCACAACTCCGGTCTTTGATTCTTAGGATCCCACTGGCCAAATTCATCTCTGTGCGAAAAGAATCTCTCTTTAGCTCTTGCCTTCTCCTCATCTCGTCTAGCTCCACCTAGAGCAGCATCGTACTTGCCCTTCTCTAAGCTCTCTAGAAGAACAGCGGTCTGCAGGCCATTACGACTGGCATTGACTCCCTTCTCCTCTGTGACCATTCGCTTGTCGATAGCTTCTTGTACGGAGCCCACAATAAGATTAGCGCCTATCTTCTCTACGAGATCATCTCTGAACTTGATGGTCTCTGGAAAGTTATGCCCAGTATCTATATGAAGAAGTGGAAAAGGCACTTTAGCTGGAAAGAAAGCCTTGTAAGCCAAATGGACCATAAGTATAGAATCCTTACCGCCTGAAAACATCAAAACAGGATTCTCAAACTGAGCTGCTACCTCTCTGAGGACATAGATAGATTCGGACTCTAGTTCTTTGAGGTGGTTTATGTTGTAGTTCATATGTCTATTCTACTGGATAGAAATTTTTGAGAGCACAAAATTAAACACTTCTGTGATAGATTCATCAATAGACTGATTTTCTGTAAGTAATTCTAAATCAGGGCTTTGCGGTGCCTCAAAGGGGCTATCGATACCCGTAAATCCCTTAATTTCTCCTGCCCTAGCCTTAGCGTAGAGCCCTTTGACATCTCTTAGTTCGCAGATATGAAGTGGAGTATTAACATATATTTCGAGAAAATCTTCTGGACCTATTATTTCTTTGGCTAAAGCCCTGATTTCCAAGGTAGGACTTACAAAGCTATTAAGACAAATTATGCCTGCATCTAAGAAGAGTTTAGATACTTCTGAGATACGTCTTATGTTCTCCTTTCTATCCTCTAATGAAAATCCTAGGTTTTTATTGATACCAGTTCTTGTATTATCACCGTCCAACACTTGATTAAAGAAACCTTCACTGAAGAGCTTTTTTTCTACTCCCTGCGCTATTGTGCTCTTACCTGATCCAGACAACCCAGTAAACCAAAGCACTTTAGCCCTTTGATTAAGGAAATTCTCTTTGTCATTCCGCGTAAGCAGTTTATCAAAAATGGGATGGATGTTATCGGCCATAATAGTTTTTGACTTTTAAAAAGTGAAGATACGTTAAAGGTCTACATTAGTTTTATATCCATACACAGCCTCAATAAGCCCCACGACAGCCAAGCCATCTCTTGCACTGGTGGCTTTATTTTTTTGACCCAAAATATCTAACCCAGCCTCTCTGTATATCGCTCTTATGTTAGACAGATTATCATTGGCAGAAAGCGTGGGTGGCTCTAGGCCTTCGACATTACAAAAGTCAACCCTATCCATGTATTGTCCTCCGACTTTTACAGTGCCTTGACTACCGATAAGTGTCAAGCTACTTTCAAAATTCTTTTCATAACAAGACGTCGTGTACGAAAAAGTACCCATCCCTCCGTTTTCAAAAGTAAAATTGAAAATTCCTGTGTCTTCAAACTCTATCATCTCCTCATGATCGAAGTTGGCAAAGTGCGCACTGTGGATTTGCATCAACCCAAACAACCAATACAAAGTATCCACATAATGGGAAAACTGTGTGAATAACGTCCCTCCATCTTTACCCATCTTTCCTCTCCAGTCTGAGCCCTCGTAGTATTTTTTGTTACGATTCCAGTAGCACGCGACATTGACCAAGTACAGATCGCCCAGCTGCTTTTTTTCAACTAGAGATTGTAGCCATTGACTTACCGGAGAGAATCTGTTTTGCATCGTGCAATAAATTTTCTTCTCGTTAAGCTTAGCTATATCAATCATCTCTTGACAAGCTTGAGCACTAAGGGCAAAAGGCTTCTCACAGATAACATGGTGGCCTGCCTTCAAGGCTTGAATACTATGCTCTTTATGAAATCCATTAGGACTACAGACAGTGACAATATCTAAGTCGTGTGCTAAGAAATCTGTAAGATCAGTATACACATCTATTCCTTCTGGTGCTTCTACCATTAGCACATCATAGATGGCCACCACTTCATATTGATCCAACGCTGAAATGGCTGCCAAGTGTTTCTTAGCAATATTACCATAGCCTAATAATCCTATCCGCATATACAAGAGGGTGTGTGCTAGCTGTTCATAATGTCTCGGTAGATCTTTCTTGCCGTCACAAAGAAGACACCTAAGAAACCACCCAATAAGCCGCCAAGCAAAAAGAAATAAAACTTCCCTTTATTGCTAGGCCTTAAAGGTGGAATAGGTCTATCGATTACTTGAATAAAGGCTGCATTACTTTGTAGCGACAATTCAGACAACTGCAATTGCTTTTCTGCCTCACCGAGCATTGTACCGAGTTTAAGTTCTTCGCCTTGGAGTCGTCGCTTTCTGACCTGATCCGTCCGACGGACAAGGCCTTGATTTTCGTCATCAAACTTGGCTATCGAATACTGAATATTGTTCAATTTTGTTTGTATAGAGTCATACTTAGTTTTGACAAGGTCATAATCTCTTCTCTGTTTTTCTCCAGATTTTTCCGTGTAGTAATCACTCAATTCATCAAAAATATTTTCGACTAGATCTATAGAAAGTTGTGGGTGGCCACTCGTCATTCTAAAGGACATAATGCCACTCAGTTCTGAAAACTCACTCTGGAAAGCATCTCCCGTTTTGGTCTTGCCGACCAGATGTTTGTGCAAGGATTTCAGAGCTTTGTTTTCTAACAAACTGAAAGCTGGAACAGAATCGTGAGCAAATGAAAAGCCACTTAAGTTCAGTCCATCTCCATCAGAGAATCTAGAAAAGAACCCTTTCTTAGCCCATTTTTTTCTTGCCTCGAGAGAACTGATCAAGTGATTGGCTAAGTAATCCGCTTGGCCGTCTATCGCTGACTTGTTGTAGAGTGCTTTTTGTGTAATCGTCCGTGTCCTGGAGAGTTCTATAATCTTATCCAGATTGGACTCAGTAGAGCCCGGCCCGCCCAAGCCAAATTGGCCTAGCACAGCAGCCATACTTCCTAGAGATCCGCCTTCGTCATCATTGATCATAAAGGTCAACTCTGCAGTATACAATTTGGGCTTAAAGAAATTGAACCCCAGCAGCAATAACGCCAGCCCAAAACCAAATAAGGTAATCAGTTTCCAAGAGCGCAGGATATTCCTGATATGATCCCCTATCAGGAGAAATAGCTCTTTCAATGATATGTCTTCGTTGATATTACGGATGTCAGTGAATTATTGGGCGAATTTACTTCAATCTCAATGAACAGCTGTTAAGATTGGGGGTAAGAGTTGATTGTTGGAATTGGGATAAGACGGAGCTAGACGCAAGGGCCAGCTTTTTAGATACTAGATAAACAGAGAATAGAGTCCTTTTAACTCATGCTTGCCTAGGAGAACCGCTGCCCTCCATTACGCGTGTTTTATCGTTAGCGGGCTGACTCCCTTTAGGGTTAGGGTAAGCGGAGCCCTCACACTGCACTAATTCACTCTGCACTACTAAAAACTATACACTCACTTATATCACATACCCCATCTCTCTAAAACCAAACTCCTTTATACCCTCCTCTAGTTCTAATCTGAGCTTGCCTTCGGATGTAGTGCCGAGAATCTTACCTGAGACCACTTGTTCATCAACACGAAAGGCCTTGACCTGCCCTTTTCTATATAGTAAGTCCTCATAAGCTGATTTCAGCTCTGCCGGATCACCATTTAGATTAGCGAGGTGCTGACTAACCATCTCCGTCAATTGGAGTTGCATTTCTACGAGCTTATAGGATTGCCCTGTTATCTGTCGAAGCGACACAGGATTGGGGATATCTAAGGGAAAGTCCTGCTCATTGATATTGAGACCTACACCAAGATGACAGACCTCTATGGTAGAGCCTTTGAGCACGTTCTGAATGAGTATACCGGCTAATTTTTGGTTTTTGTAGTAGATATCATTGGGCCACTTTATAGTGAGGTGTTCTTGACTCGTATGCTGTGCTGCAAAGCTCCAAACGGCTAATGAAAAGGCCATATTAATGCGAAATTGCTCTAAAATGGGGATATCAGGTTGTTTCCAAGAAAAGGTAGACGCTAAGTTCTTGTCAGCTCCCGTGTACCAACTTCTGCCAATTTGTCCTCTTCCGGCGACCTGATTAAAGGTATAAGTGCAGGTATTGCGGTTTGGGTCGTTATTTGATAGGGTGATAGCGTGGTCATTGGTAGAGCCGCTAGTCCTAAGATAGACCTGGCGGGAGAAGACGGCCATAAGAAAGTGGTAAAGGGTAAATTAACTTAACTTAACTTTGAAATAGGAAAATACAAGAAATACATCAGAATTTGGATAAAGCCACTGCAATTACTAGCCCTAGCACCTTAGAACTCACAGATCTCATTATAGACTGTATACAAGATATCAAAGGGCAAAATATCGTAAAAATGGACCTCCGAGAGTTAGATGAAGCCCCTAGTGACTTCTTTGTAGTCTGCGAAGGCAGCTCTACGACTCAGGTGAGCGCCATCGCCAATAATATAGAGAAAAGACTCAAGGAAGAGTACGGACTAAGACCTTCGCATTCAGAAGGAAAATCTTCATCTACCTGGGTCTTAGTCGATTATTTCAACATAGTCGTACATGTATTCTATCCCGAGACCAGAAAATTCTATGAAATTGAAGATCTGTGGAGTGATGCAATAATTACAGAATACCAAAATATATAGCCAATAGCTGAACGAACTAGCCTCGTTCCAATTGAATACATAGACAAGCAATTATGAGCAAGAAAAATAATAGTGAAGGTCCTAAGAAGATCAACCTCAACTCCTACTGGGTATACGGTCTGATCATCTTTATGATCCTCGCGATGAATGTCGTCACCATCATCAATGGCAAGACGACAGAGATCAAAGGAGAGAAGTTTAAAGAAATCGCTCTCAAGAAACATATCGAGAAAGTAGATGTGATCAAGAATCTGGAAGAAGCCAGAATCTATCTCAAGGAAGATGCCCTAAAGCATTATCCCGATATCAAGCAGAACAGATACAACAAGGCACAGCCACACTTTTCTCTAAAGTACAATGGTGCAGAGAACTTTGACAATATGCTCAGGGATATTAGAGAGAGCGGTGTCGTCCTCGATCCCAAGTATGACAATGAGGTCAATTACCTTGGTCAGATATTGAGTTGGGTATTGCCCTTCGCGATTATCATCGGGCTATGGGTTTTCTTTATGCGTAAAGTAGGATCTGGTGCAGGCGGACCCGGTGGTCAGATTTTTAACATTGGAAAGTCCAAGGCTACCCTCTTTGACAATTCTAACTCTAAAGTCAATGTAACGTTTAAAGATGTTGCTGGACTAGAAGAAGCCAAGGAAGAAGTAATGGAAGTTGTCGACTTCCTTAAGAATCCAAAAAAATATACTTCTCTCGGAGGTAAGATTCCGAAAGGCGTTCTATTGGTAGGCCCTCCAGGTACAGGAAAGACTCTCTTGGCTAAAGCTGTTGCAGGTGAGGCAGGGGTTCCTTTCTTTTCTATATCAGGTTCTGATTTTGTGGAGATGTTTGTCGGTGTCGGGGCTTCAAGAGTAAGAGACTTATTTAAGCAAGCGAGAGAAAAGGCTCCGTGTATTGTCTTTATCGATGAGATAGATGCGATAGGCCGTGCTAGAGGTAGAGGTGCTGTGCAAGGCGGTAATGATGAAAGAGAAAACACCCTCAACCAACTCCTCGTAGAGATGGATGGATTCTCTACGGACAAAGGCGTTATCTTGATGGCTGCAACCAACAGGCCTGACATCTTAGACAAAGCGCTATTAAGACCGGGTAGATTTGACCGTCAGATAGGCATCGACCCGCCGGACCTTAATGGAAGAGAGGCCATCTTCAAGGTGCACCTCAACAATATCAAAATCGCACCAACTGTCAAGGCAGAAACTTTGGCAGAGATGACACCCGGATTTGCAGGAGCAGATATTGCCAACATCTGTAATGAAGCTGCCCTCGTCGCCGCAAGAAGAAATAAGAGCAACGTCGAGATGGACGACTTCAACTATGCGCTGGATAGAGTTATAGGCGGCCTAGAAAAGAAAAACAAAATCATCTCTCCGAAAGAGAAAGAAATTATCGCCTATCACGAAGCGGGTCACGCGATCTGTGGATGGTTCCTAGAGCACGCCTCTCCGCTAGTAAAGGTAACGATAGTGCCTAGAGGTGTCGGCACCTTAGGTTATGCGCAATACTTGCCTAAGGAAGAATACATCACACGTACAGAAGCGATGCTGGATAGGATGACAATGACCTTAGGAGGGAGAGCCGCTGAAAAAAATGTCTTTGACAAAATCTCGACAGGCGCTCAGAACGACCTTGACCAAGTCACCAAAATGGCATACTCTATGGTCTCTGTTTTTGGAATGAATGATAAGGTCGGAAATGTTTCGTTTTATGGAATGTCACAAGACAATTTCAACAAACCTTATTCTGATGAAACAGCCAAACTTATAGATGATGAAGTGAGAGCCATTATCGACAAGCAATACATCGCCGCTCAGGATCTTCTTAAAGAGAGAAGAAAAGAACTAGATATCTTGGCGCAGCAGCTCTTAGAAAAAGAAGTGCTACTCAAGTCTGACGTCGAGAGATTGATCGGCGAAAGACCATTCAAAGAAGACAAGCCATTTATTCCTGTCAATGGAAATGGAAAGAGCAATGGAAAGTATAGCGAACTCTTTGACGATGAGCAACAGGCTTAAGTAAAAGCAACAGATTAAAGCAAAAAGAGGCTGAACTCATACTTATGAGCCAGCCTCTTTTTTTATGAAACTAGAATTGGCAAGGCTTCAGTTGTGCAGAATTAAATTTTATACTTATATATATTATAAGTTTATTATTCGTTTTGAGGCTTGAAAATGATTTTATTCAAAATAAAAGCAAAGAAACACCCAACCATTCTATGAGCACAACTGTCTTTATATACATCAGGTACTTCTTCAAATTTGTGCCTAGCCTACCCTAATGACAATACTTATATTTTAATATTTAAAACTTAATACATTATGAAACTTAATCTATCAATCCTAGCTGTCCTAGCAATAGGACTTATGTTCACTTCTTGCGGAGATGATTTCGAAAGCACTTCTTTTGACTATGCTTTTAATGATGGCTATGCAGGAACTCACGCTGATGATCTTACAGCTACATTGACTGTAGAAGAATTAGAAGAAGGTGGTTCTATGATAACTGTAGAATTAACGAATACAGTTGACGGAGAGACTTACCCTTTGCATGCACACGATGCAGCTGACTCAGCTGAGACACCAAATATGACACCTTACGTAGAGATGCCAAATGCTGATGTATTTGCTTCTACAATCACAGGTAATGGTGGTACTGCATCAACAACTGTTACTACTACTATGTCATTCACAGAGTTGACAGCTACTTATGACGGATTCCTTGTAGTACACGATCCATTACAAGATGTTAATACAGCTGACTTATCAACTTTCTTGATCGTTTCTACTTTTGCTAGATAAGATTAGTTGATTCTAGAAAAAAGAAAATCCTCTTAGTTTACGCTAAGGGGATTTTTTTTTGAGGAATTTTGAGATATACTTCAGCAGAAGTTATGTAGTGTTAATCTCTCACAAATTCATAATAAGCGCCCGCATCAAATTCTGCGCCTGGATCACTTATAGTGATTGTATCTCCTGTCCCTCTCAGAAAAAAGTCTCTATCATTGACTCTCATTATCGTAGCTGGATTGCTAAATAGGGTTGTGTCAATCAACTCGAAACTATAGCGACCTGAATCAAACAACAACCAATTGTCTACCTCTCCATTGACCACCACATCTATTTCCATATTGTCAAAATCAAACAACCATTGTTGCTGGTCTTCAACAACTTCAATCGGAAAGCATTCACATATGATAGAGATGAGTGAATGATAATCCTCTAGAGAAGAAGATTCTTCTGAATCATTACAGGCGCTAATAACAACTGCAATTATAAAGAGTACAAGACACTTTGATTTTTGTAAATACATATCGTTCTAATTTTAATGATTATAAAATAACTCGCTCTTAATCTGTATACTTCTTAATCAGTCTCACCATAAGATCATTCAGAAATTCTACTTCATACTCGCCTACTGAAGCTTCTATATGGTCTTCTCCTATACCGCTATCATTAGTGATAAAGACATAAGTCCCATTGGTCAAGATGGCCATTTGTCGCATCAATAACTCTGTAGGTTTATCGATACCACTTGCGGTGATGGGAATAATTTTAATCCCTAGTCTTGCTGCCTCTTTGATTTGATTTCTAATGGACTCTGAGACTTGTGCCTCTTCATGAGGTGGTGCATCGAGAATCAGAAAAGCGATCCGCGACCGCGCCTCTCTAGACCAATCAAGTTGCGAGATAGCTGTCTCAAGTCCAGTATGGACAGCTTCAGGAAAATCACCGCCTCCACCAGCTGACTGGTCATCGATGAATTGCAAAGTTTTTCCTAGATCTTCAGTAAAGTCAGATTGCCTCACTAGATATTCATCACCTTCATCTCTATAAACTACGGTAGACGTCCTTACATCTAGTACGCTGTTGCCCTCCTCTACCCTTTCGATGACATCCTCGAGATCATCCTTGATAAATTCTAGTTCATCCGCCATAGAAGAAGTCGCATCCACTATAAAAGATAGGTCTACAACCTGACTAGATGTAGAAGCACTTAGAGGACCAATAAGTGTAATAACGCCTTCTTCATAAAGTCGTACTGCATTTCCTAATCTATTGCCTGCCACAGAAAAAGCCAAATCATCCAAACTGTATTGCACCCCTCCAATATACGGGGCCAACCACATTTCTGCTCTCCCAAAATTATCTGTTCTTGCAGACCACAATGTCATCGTCGGCGTGCCCTGCCCAAGATCTAAAATAAGATCAACAGGCACATCTACAATCAGCGCAGAACCATTAACGACCTGAACAGAAACCCGATTGGTCGTCATTATACCCCAACGATCATTAGGAGCAAAATCCTCTTCTTCTATGACTTCCTTCCAAAAATCCCAGTTATCTAGATCATTCCATTCTCCTGCTGTAATGAGACCTTCATTTTGCTGTGGCTCTTCATCTCCACTACCCGTACTGCTACTTCCGCTATCTGATGCTGCAAGATCAGAGTCTGATTCATCCGAACACGAAACCATCGCCAAAAGCATCAAGATGGTAAGTATATAGAGCTGGTGTGCAATTTTCATTATGTCCTTTTTACTCTAAGACAGCTTTGTCTAATCCAAACGTTGGGAAACGGGCCTTATTTTCCAAGATTTATTTAGGATTTACATTGATAAAACAAAATGACTAATAACCCCATTAATAAGTAAAACCAAGAATGTAATGGCAGATCTAAAAGCGGAGATCTTTATGAAACGTGATTCGATATAGCTCTTTTACACAACTACTCTTGCTCCCGCACCTGTCGTAACGATATAGTCAGAGAGCTCTTTACCCATAGCAGCTTGATAAGCCAACTTAAATTTATCAACAATCATAGCCGTGCTTTTCTTTTCCACAAGATTAATGGTGCACCCTCCAAAACCGCCACCCATCATCCGACTCCCAAATATGCTATTTTCTTCTTCTGCCATATCTACAAGAAAATCTAGCTCTTTACAACTGACCTCATACTTATCTCTCAGGTCGTAGTGAGACTGATACATAAGCCGACCTACCGTCGCAAGATCTCCATCTCGTAAGGCCTCGACAGCTCTTTGTACTCTGTTATTTTCTGCAACCACGTGGGCACATCTATTCCACTCAACGCTATCTAAGTCGTTCTTATGCGCTTGAAGCATCTCTGTCGTTACGTCTCTTAGCGTCTCTACAGATCCTATTTTATCTTTTAATCTATTCAGACCAGCTGCACACTCAGCACGGCGCTTATTATATTCCGAAGAGGCTAATGCATGGGTAACATTGGTGTTAAGCAAAAGAAAATGATAAGACCCTAGATCCAGCGGCACATAGTCAAATTCCAATGTCATACAATCTAATAACATCGCATGGTCTGGCTTGCCCATTACACTAGCGAACTGGTCCATAATACCACACTTGATGCCTACAAAATTGTGTTCTGCTCGTTGGCTCGCTTTAATAAGTGTCCAATCATCCAATCCCAGCTCAAACAATACATTCAATCCATAAGCTAAGCTACACTCGAGAGCAGCAGAAGAACTCATTCCACTTCCGATAGGTACATTGCCATCAAACTCAGCATCAAATCCAGAAAAACTTGCTCCCAACTCTATCAATTCATGCACAACTCCCATCACATAATTCTCCCAGGTACCTTCGATAGGATTAAAGTCTCTAAGGTCAAAGGTGTATTGTGCATTAACATTATGCGCAGTAAAATTGACTGTACTTGGCGTATTGTTTTTGGTAAGTTTAAATACCGTTGTCAGATTAATCGCTGCTGGCAACACATAACCTTGATTATAATCTGTGTGTTCGCCGAGAATATTAATTCTGCCCGGGGCGGCTACAGTCAGGTCAGTTCTGGACATCGATTTTGGCTTTAGTAGTGATAGTTTTGATTATCTGTTTTGCTATTTTTTCTCCTTGCACGACCCCATCTTCAATAGCGGGGCGGAAGTGAATACCACCATACAATCGACTGATGGCAGCCTCAGCAGCGGCAGCATTAAATGATTCAAATTTTCTAACAGGCAATCCATATTTTAATTCCACATCATCGGTATAAGCATACGCATCGCCAAAATACTGTGTAAGCACTCGTGCCGCGGCCGTACTTATCACACTATGGCCACTTGTATGCTCTGGAAATGGAGGTGTCTGCAAGAAGGGTTTCCAGTCTGGATCTAATTCAGAATTTAT
>CALBWK010000186.1 GCA_937969415.1 uncultured Saprospiraceae bacterium
TCCTACTTCAGCACCAGTGATAGTACCTGTAGAAGCGAGTCTCCAGATAAGGCAAGTACCAGCACCAGGGTTGTCAAAGTTGACAGCACCCGGCATAGGCGGAAGGCCTAAGATATATCCTTGAGAATCCGTTACTACCCAAGCCAAATCTCCATTTGTATTTGTAGAAGTAATAGATCCAGCAGGAATCATGTCAGGAGTGCCATCACCTACAGAGTCGAAAGTGAAAGGCCCGCCAGCAAGCGTACCTCCATTTGCGTTACAACCTCCATTATCTACACATTCTGCTGTGAACTGTATTTCATCTAGATCCCAAACACTTTGAGTTGCAAATACGCCGACTGGGCAATATGCAAGTAGCTCTACATTGAATGTAGTCATCTGCGTAACCTCAAAATCTGAACCTGAAAAATCAAAAGATTCTAAAGTCCAATCCGTTGTTGCAGCTAATCCGCTTTGGTCAAATATGACTTGACCATCTCTAAGTATTCTTACACCATAAAGTGTAGGGTAATTGTTATTTCCTGAAGGACCATCTATCCAATCAAACATAACTGGTGCCATTTCATAAAATGACAAATTAGAAAGTCTTACAGCACCAGACCCTACTGGGTTAAGACTGATATCAATCCTAGCCGCTCTGGTATTTCCAGCTCTGTAGTCGCAACTATTATCATAAGATATACACATTGCCTCCGTGTTGTTAACACCTGGAGTACAAGAGTGTCTATTGACAGTAGGATTGACTCTGTATAAGTTGTTGTTGACAACTGATAGCTCTATTTCATTTGTATTGTTAGCAACTCCAGTGAATTCTGAATAATCGCTATTGGTACCATCTGTGGTAAATGAGGTACACGCATTCAAATCAAAGGTGAGGGTCGCTGGGTTTCCTGAGTCAGCATACGATGATGTCGCACACCAAATAGTAAGGGCCAGAAACAAAGTAAATGTTCTTCGCATAAAGAGTTAATAATTAGTTAGAAAATGAAGTAATACGGAAAGAGTATGAGTGAAATCTGAATTTGGTTGTCTATACTAGTTCTTGATTGGAACAATATGTCGTTTGCCGACACTTAACAAAAATATATTAAAAAATTTTTGCATGTGAATGAACTCAAAATAAGCCGCAGGGGAGTAGCATAAAAAAAGGGTATGCACACTGTGCATACCCTAAAGAATTGATCAACATTACTAATCTAATTATAGTGAGGTCCTAAACGATAACCCTGTTATGAGGCTATTTGTATACGTTCTAAGACCATCATTACCTTTCCTAAGAGATGTCAAGGATTGTTCGTATCCTAAATTGACACCTACTGATACGCTATTACTTATTTTGTAATGAACGTCTAGGCCTAATTCAGCCGTTAAAAAATGTTTGTTGAGTAGTGTAAGATCCTCAGCACTCATTGGTGCTACTTGCACAACATTGTTGTCACTGAATATGGTCGCATTAAAGGATGTATTCTTTTGTATTATGTAATTAGATCCTAATGCTACATTCGGAGAAACAGCAATTTTCTTGTACTCAAATCTCTTTTTGAGTCCAAGTCTCAGGTTGATAATATTCAGTTGCTGTTGAGTTTGTGACATCTGACTCAGTTCAGTCCCTTCTATCGACTCGACAGTAGTAAAATTCACTGTCTCATTGATGAATCCAAGAGGTGTATCTAGAACCATGTTTTCTGTATAGAGGAAGCCGTTACCAGTATCGGTCTCATTGGCACTGGTGTAACTGAGGGTCTCTGTAGTTTCACTGTTGTTGATTAGTTTTTGATAACCTACACCAGCATAGATGCTATAGTTGTTCTTTAGACTCTTTTCTAAATTAAGTTCTACTGCATAACTAGACTTGTACTCATCATACTTAGTAAGATGTAAGTCTTTGTTTTTGGGAAGGCCTCTCATAATAAAGTTGCTGTGACGGTTGATAGCTTTGGTGTTGAGAAACCAACCATTTCCAGAAACTTCTTTTGTAACCTCAGGCGTTGACGCTAGACTTAAGCCAAGCTCTAAGAAACCTTCATTTGTATTGAATAGCTTGATTTGGTTTTGCTTAAGCATATCAAGCGATTCTAGAGTGGCCACTGTATGGGCTTCAGTTGCTGATGTTTCTAAAGCAGCACCTGCACTATTGTGTGTTGTGCCTTCATTTGTCGTTCCGAGGAACGGCAGCTTGTTGACAGCACCAGACATAGAGGTCGTTGTTGCAAACGGAGCACCTTCCTTATTGTTAGATATTTCGTTCGATATAGAAGCAGCTCCTCCAGTAACACTAGTAACAGTCTGAGTGGATTGCGTAATAGATGCTTGATTTGTCGACGTATATATATCTGACTTTTGGGCAATCTCTTTTCTAGAGCCATCAGACATAGTGTTGCCTTCATTGCCCAATGATTTATATTCTTGACTTGTAAGTTTTAGACTCTTAGCGTCAAGACTTTGTATTTCATTGCCTATTTGATGGCTTCCTATGTCAGTATTTATAGGATTACTAGAATATTTGATATCCTTTAATTCATTCTTTAATTGTACCAGTTCTGAGTTATGAAGAGACAATTTGTAATTGACGAATAACGCGATTCCAACTACTGAAACTAATAGTGCTAATAAAAGCGCACTTGTAATTATCCTTCTTGATTTCCTTTTTTTCTTTCTTGCTACTTCTGTAACAGCATTCTTGAATAGGAGGTCAGGAGGGGTATTCCAATCCTCAACTTGTAATGTCTCATTATAGAATTTGTCGTTCAATGCTTGTTGGGCATCGAGAGCTCTTTGTTCTTTGACTTCGGCAAGGGTATTGGCAAAGACGTGATTGGGTGGATTATTCCAACCCTCAATATCCATTGATTCTTCGTAGAATTTTTCGTTTAGTGATGTATCACTTTGGTGTGTAGCTTCTGGTTCTTGTTGACTTGAAACCTCAGCTACGACCGAATCAAAAATAGAATCAGGCGGATTATTCCAGTCCTCAACTTGTAAGGACTCGGTATAAAATTTATTATTTAAATACTGTTTTTTCATTGTGAGATGTGCTGGGTGAACTTCACTTGCTCAAACTTGTCTTGAACATTTAATTTGCTTTGCAATAATTTCTTTGCCTTAAATAATTGGGATTTGGATGTTCCGATTGAGACACCTAGTTTATCTGAAATCTCTTTATGACTATAACCTTCTATGGCATACATATTAAATACAAGTTTGTAGCCAACAGGTAAGGATTGTATCATATTTGTCAATTCTTCTACTCCAAGAGCGGAAAATACATCTGAGTTGTACGGAGAGTCTACTAGTTCTAAATCAACATTGTCTTTGTGTTGAGGTTTCCAGTATTTCCTCTGGTACATAATACACTCATTGACCATAATCTTTGCTGACCAGGACTTAAAAGACCCTTTAGTGTCATCAAATTGATTGAGGTTGCTGTATATCTTAACCATACCATTTTGTAGGGAATCAAGAGCATCATCACGTTCGTTCATATATCTGAGGCATATGGAATACCATAGACCCTTATACGTACTGTAGAGTTTCTGCTGAGCTCTGGGATTGCCGCTTCTCGCTTGGCTAATTATTGTACGATCCTCTGTCATGAATTAGTTTGTTATTATTGGAGTTATGATTTCTCTAAAGAATTGGTTGTCTAGCTTTAGTAATTTCTTCAAAATAATAGCTTAATGGCCAATTATCTATGTCGATACTTGACATTCTAGATGAAGCTATACATATAATCATAGACCAATTAACCTTAACATCTTGTTTTAAAGGTTTCCTTACCACGGTTAATGTGTTGTTAACTCACTGAATATCAGCTAACTAGTTGTAATCTTTAAGCGTCTCGTTTAGTACGAACCAGTCCATTTTGGACAGCTGATAGAGGATATCAGTTCACCATTTTAAACTAGTTACTTATGAAAATCCGGAATTACTTTTTGCTAGCGGCCTTCTTTATGACTGGCCTAGCAATGACTCAGGCACAAACGTATTCTTCTGCTGCTTATTATGATGATGCGTATCGCGACTCTGATGATTACGATGATACCTATGAGGTTAGTCAGCGTTATACTGATTTGTTTAGCCGACGAGATCGAAAGTGCTATTACGACCTCTTAGATAAACTGGATAGAGTCGAGCGAGATGCCTGGCGAGATGGCAGACTTAGTCGCAAGGAGCGCAATAGGATAGATAATATACTCGAAGACTTGGATGATTTGGTCTACAAGTATAAGCGTGCTTATCGCGCTCGGTATGACGACAGAAGACCTTATAGGCCTGTGTACAGATCTTCTAGCCCAGCTCTATATATCGCCGCCGCTCTCCTTGGGCGGAATCAGTATAGAGGCGTCAACTATCGCAGCAACAATTATCGAAGATCTAACTACTCCAGAAGGAGTAACAGAAGTTCACGAAACAGAACCAGATGTTGGTAATTCTTTACACGATGAGAGTGGGTTAGTCCCGCTCTCTTTTTTATGTATCGCTACATAAAATATTTCCAGAGCTCAAAGTTTTTGATGATCACCGCTACAACAATGAGGACAATAAATCTATAAGCCCATTTATTAGCTCCTTCAAATTTTGTCATATGCCTTGCCGAGATATAACCGCCGACAGCTTGACCTGTGGCAAGCATTAACCCTTCCTTCCACATAATCATACCGTTGAGTTGAAAGATGACAACAATCACCAAGGTGTAAATGGCTACTGTCGCTATCTTAATGCCACTTCCCTCAATGATATCAAATCTGGACATGATGACCAGTACCAACAAATAAACCACCCCGAATCCTGCTTGCAAAAAACCTGCGTATACACCCATAGCAATATAGATGGGTATCGTCAGCCAAGGCGAAGAGACTGCTCTACTCTGATCGGGATTGATAAATTTCTTAGGGTTGAGTAACAAGACAAAAAGGATAACAACCAAAAGATACTTGAAGGCTTCTTTAAAGCCAGCCGCATCTATTTGAGTTGCAAGATAGACACCTATCATAGCACCAATAAAAACCCACAGGATGATCCACTTAGCCTTCTGCATCTTGAGGCGTCCACTCTTATAGAAAGTCCCTGCTCCCATACTGCTACTGGCCAGGACATTGACCCTGTTGGTGGCATTGGCAAGATGACCTGGTAGATTAAGTACATCCATATAAATAGCTAGGCTTATTATAGATCCAAAGCCAGCCATTGTATTCAATACGCCAGCAAAAAATCCGCCTATCAGTGAGATGATTATTTCCGTTGTGCCCATACACCCGCCATTTGGCAATAAGAAGATAGAGCGAAGAAAAGGTAAAATCCTATACTGTAGGTTCTTTCTACAGTGTTTTCTACGAGGCCAGATAACAACACAACCAGTATCAATCCTAAAAAGTAGGGAGTGTAGGTTCCCCGAAAAAATACTAACGGCCCGAATAGCGAAACAGCATAGAGCAAAAACCCAAGCACACCCATACCTGCCAATACAAACAAATATTGGTTGTGCGGATAGTGTTCTAATGTTCTCCCAAGGTCACGCTGGTAGATCGCTTGGCACTCATCTTTAAGGTCTCCTATCCCTGTGCCAAGGACAGGTTGCTGCTTGAAGATTTCCCAACCCGCCTTGAGGGAATACAATCTCTCTGAGTCAGAATACGAACTGCCTTTGCCCTCGCTATACTGCTTGAGATCCCAACGCATATAGCCCACCTTCTTCTTGAGACTCGGGACAACGTTAATGGCGATAGTCGGTAGCAAGATTAATCCTGCCAACAATCCTACCAAGAGCTTGTATTTTTTTTGTCTCCAAAAGTGATAGCCCAACAATAATCCCATACTGAGATAATAGACAATCAAGCCACTGCGCACGGCAAGAATATGAATGAACAAAGTCAAAAAAATAGATAAAAGTAAGAAGGTCGATTTGCTGCCCACCTTGAGGATACGATGTTGAGGCTCTAGGTAAAGAAACAAACTCACTATCGCTGCATAAGCTACAAAGATGCTGAACTCAGTATGGTCAATCGGCGTGTTGAGTGCCTTGCCCTTGCTGAGGTCAATATTGATAGCATCAAAGTTCATCAGGTAGTTGGTCAGTACAGCGAGAGAGATGAGGCTCGTCACAATGACAAAGATGGCGAGATGGGTCAGGTACTTTTCCTGCATGTTATCCCTGACAGCATAGAAGGCCAGCGGCAAAATTAGAAAAGGAGATTTCTTAGCTATGAAGTCGAGCCATACTCCAGTATTGTCGGAGTGTACCCCAGACCATAGGGTCACTGCAAAGATGAGCATCGGAAAGAGAAAGGGACCTAGGGGACTATCGGTAGTAGGTCGGTTTTTGAGATAGGCATAGAGTGCGGTAACCGCAAATCCACCCATCCCAATAGCGAGAAGTGCCTTGGAGGATACGAGTCCTATCAGTAGTATCAAGACCCAAAAATCTATGGTCACATCAAGAGCTCGGTTTTGCTTTAAAGTTGTCCCTGCTGTAGTCTCTGGCATCGTAGGCTAAATTAGTCAATTGAGTAAGAAGTAAAACGTAACTTTGACCCATTACCTTATGTAGACTGTATACTTTGGAAGCATTTAATAAGATAGACGGATTTCTAGCGGAGATCAAATCGGCCAACCTTGCTGATGCAGAGGCTTTGGAGACTTATAGGATAAGATTTCTGGGTTCTAAGAATGTGCTAAAAGGCCTCTTTGGAGAGATGAAAAACGTACCCAATGAGCGGAAGAAAGAATTCGGACAAGCTATGAATGCCCTCAAGCTGGGTGCGGAAGCGAAATATAATGCAAATAAGGTATTGCTAGATGCAGCCTCAGATGCGTCTGCGCGACAGGATATGGATCTATCTCTGCCCTCTCCCCCAGACCCTCAAGGCTCGCGACACCCTGTGAGCATAGTGATGAATCGGATGATAGACATCTTTGAGAAGATCGGCTTTGTCGTGGCTGAAGAAAGAGAAATAGAAGATGATTGGCACAACTTCACTGCAATGAATACGCCTGCTGATCATCCCGCTAGAGATATGCAGGATACCTTCTATCTCAAGAACTCTATCACCAATCTGCTCCGTACCCATACCTCTTCCGTCCAGGCTCGTGTGATGACAACACAAGAACCACCGATACGCATTATAGCACCGGGGAGAGTCTATAGAAACGAGACCATCTCTGCACGATCCCACTGTCAGTTCCATCAGATAGAAGGGCTCTATATAGATGAGAAGGTATCCTTTGCCGATATGAAGCAAACCCTCCTATACTTTGCAAGGGAGATGTATGGGCCTAAAACGGATATCAGACTCCGACCAAGTTATTTTCCATTCACGGAGCCGAGTGCTGAGATGGATGTATGGTTGGGTACCGATACGCCTGCAACGAAAAAGCTGACCAAAGGAACAGGCTGGCTAGAAGTGCTGGGCTGTGGGATGGTAGACCCTAACGTGTTGAAAAACTGTGACATCGATCCAGAAAAATATACAGGCTATGCTTTCGGTATTGGTATCGAGAGGACAGCTATGCAGAACTTCAATATCAGTGACATCAGACTCTTGTTTGAAAACGATGTCAGGTTCTTGCAACAGTTCTCATCTGTAATATAGAGACTTATGAAACCAGGTATACCTAAAGGTACCCGTGACTTCCTCCCCTCGCAAGTCGCTAAGAGAAATTATATTTTTTCTGTAATCAAAGGAGCTTTTCAGACCTATGGATATGTACCTATAGAAACACCTGTAATGGAAAAGCTGTCTACACTTACGGGCAAGTATGGTGAGGAAGGAGATAAGTTGCTTTTCAAGATATTGAATAATGGAGATTTCCTTAAGAAAGCGGATAAGCAAGCTATAGAAGAAGGCAATAGCCCTAAACTGGTGTCTTCAATTGCAGATAGAGGATTGCGTTACGACTTGACGGTGCCCTTTGCACGCTTTGTGACGATGCATCAAAATGACATCAGTTTTCCCTTTAAGCGTTATCAGATCCAGCAGGTGTGGAGAGCGGATAGGCCGCAGAAAGGCCGCTATAGAGAATTCTATCAGTGTGATGCGGATGTAGTGGGTTCTGATAGTCTGATGTATGAAGCAGAGTTGATGCAACTCTTCGATAAGGTCTATGCAGAGTTGAAGATCCCTGTCACGATTAAAATCAATAATCGGAAGGTGCTTTTCGGAATGGCAGAGAGTGCAGGTATCGCAGAGAAGTTTATGGATATGACGATCTCTCTCGATAAGCTCGATAAGATCGGAGAGGAAAAAGTCATCACAGAAATGGTGGGCAGAGGCATCGCTGAAGAGCAAGCCAAGGCTGTCATAAAACTGTTAGAAATAAAAGGGCTGGATGAATTAGAAACCGCCTTTGCCAATTCTCCAACTGGACTGAAGGGTATAGAAGAGCTAAGAGAGTTTCATAATTATATCGATAAAGCTCCGACTCAGAATAAATTAGAATTTGATATCTCCCTAGCTCGAGGTCTCAATTATTATACGGGCTGCATATTTGAAGTCGTGACTGATGCGGTGCAGATCGGCAGCATCGGCGGCGGTGGTCGTTATGATGACTTGACTGGTGTCTTTGGGCTCAAAGGTGTCTCTGGAGTCGGCATTTCTTTTGGCTTTGCTCGTATCTACGATGTGATGGAGGAGCTTGATCTTTTTCCACCTGAAGTGACGCAGTCGTTGGATGTATTGTTAGTGGCCTTCGATGAGGAGAGTCACAAGTATGCCTTTGAGGTGCTCTCGCAACTCAGGAGTGCTGGCGTGAAAGCTGATCTCTATCCTACACCTACAAAGCTCAAAAAGCAGATGAAGTACGCCAATGATATCCAGGTGCCACGCGTTGTCTTGTTAGGCTCGGAAGAGATTAGTTCTGGAATTCTAACTGTCAAGGATATGACCAAAGGTGAGCAAGCCAAGGTTGCCGTAGCTGAATTGAGTCAGTATCTGATTGGCTAAATAATTAACGGCTAATAATCATATTCTATTCGAGCTGCATACTAATTGCAACTCAGAATATCGTTTTTAGTTGGTAAGACATTTTTGCGGTCAGCCAGCGGTATAGGTCTGGGTTGATTCATCTGATTTACTATCCGAACTCGAAATTATGTTTCTACCAAAATTATTTAGATCTGAGGACTTTGGACTCCTTAAAGAAATTGTTGAGACCCATTCATTTTCTAGTTTGATTGTACATAAGGAAAGAATTATGTCCACTAAGGCGATGATGCTTTTGAATGGATCTAGTAGAGAAGATTTTTTTATCGAGACACATTTAAGTAAAGCAAGTCCTGTAGCAAAAGCTATTGGAAAAATACAACAAGAGGTGTTGTGTGATTTTACAGGAGTCCATTCTTACATATCTTCTTCATGGTACGACCATGTTAATGTTTCGACCTGGAACTATGAAGCTGTTCAGATCTACGGATCAGTAGAGATTATGACTGATGATGAACTCTATACTCATTTAAAAAAATTGACCGACAAGTATGAGTTGCTACAGAGTTGTCCTATGACAGTAGAAAAAATGGGCAAAGCGTATGTAGAGAAGGAAATGAAAGGCACAATTGGATTAAAGGTTATGCCCACGGAAATAAATATCAAGCAAAAATTATCTCAGAATCGAGATGAAAATAATATGAAGAACATCATCGAGCATCTTGAAAAATCTGATAATCCTATGGATAAAATGATGGCACAGAAGATGAAGAAATTGTAGTTCGTTGATATTTATAATATTAATGCATTTTTTAAAAAATTCTATTCTTATTGAAAGAATTGGGCCACATAATCGCCATAATATTTTGGACACTTGTCTCACAAGTAGGTGGTATTATTTGGCTGATTAATTTTGGATACTTCCGATGGTCGAAGCGTAGCGTAGCACGTGCTCGACAATTTTGCGCCTTTCTATTATTGTATTTTTTGGTAACCTTATTGGTTGTCCCACCACTAGCTCGACTCGGAGGACGTGTGCCCTTGCCGCTGACAAAATCAAACAATCTCCGACCACATAATTATATAACCCCACTGCTTAATCGGCATTATGTAAAGCCTCGCTTACGACAGCAGTTGATCGGCATTGCTCAAGAAATCAACGCTAGTAATGCCGCCCACAAAGTTTCTTATCTAGATGCCAACTTCCCATTCATAGATGGCTTTCCGCTCTTACCGCACCTCAGTCACAATGATGGTAGGAAAGTAGATTTGTCATTCTACTATACTAAAGACAATAAAAAAGGTAACCTCAAGCCCGCTCGATCAGGCTATGGGAAATTTGTAGAGCCAAAGCCGTCAGAATTTAATCAGACGGAAGACTGTCTATCTAGAGGCTATTGGCAATATGATTATACGAAGTATGTCACTCTGGGCTCTAGGGATGACTTGAAATTTGATGCTAGTAGCACAAGGAGATTAGTCAACTTAATCGTCAAGGAGCCACTGACGCAGAAGCTATTAATAGAGCCACACCTCAAGTATCTGTTACAACTGACTCATAATAAGGTGCGCTTTCAGGGCTGTCACGCCGTGCGACATGATGATCACATTCATTATCAGATCGTAAGGTGATAAGAGGGTAGGCTAAGATGAAGAGGCGGGTCTGTCGGAGACTTTCTCTGCGTTGGAGAATAGAGTGCAGAGAGAAATAGGTTTGGAGAACGAGTGAGTGGCGTATAGTCGAATTCAGTTAGCAATGATGGGTTGTTTTCAAACTAGCACTCACTAGATAGGAGTACTAGTTTGAAAATACCACTGCACTAATTTTATCGTCTAGTGTATTCGCCATCGCAGCCTAAGCCAGAAACGGATATTATATCTCCGTCAAGCGCTAAGGTAATGCCGAAAGGCCCAGTGCCATTGCAATCAGTAAAATTAATGTCACTGCCAGCATAGTTAATAGTATTCTCTTCACCACCTGCACTGATCGTAATCACCTCATCAAGTCTTACTGTTGTATCTGGACACATATGTCCTTCCTCTAGGTCGTATGTGCCTATCCAGTCCGCTTGAGTACATCCGTCATCACCACAGCTGGTCAGAAAAGAAAAAGATACGATCGCAACAGCTATCATTAAAATTGATTTGTTTTTGATAATCATCTTAGTTGTTTTAATTATAAAAAAGTGCAAAACTATAATTGTAGTGATGATAATGGCTATTCTAGAATTATTTTTTCAATGACCTAGGGTCTAAATCATTGTATGCAACTTTTTTGGTTGCCGCTGGCAGTCGATGTGGTTCTCGATATGATTTTGCTACTTATGGTTATTATGTTATTCTTTTCTTATCACGCATCCTTTCTCAGATTACTTACGTTACTCACCTACCCATGTCAAGTTCTTGTAATTTCTCATTATCAGAAATGACAGCTACTTGATAACTATTGGCATAATAGTTGGTTTTAAAGAATATACATATGGCAAATAGTTGCAATATGTAAAAGATTGATATTGTTAGGAATTGCATTTACATTTGCGCACCCAATTTAGGTCATATAGGATTTTACAACTATATGTAACTTAATAATATTGCGAGAATTAGAAGTAATTCCATAGATAATATTGTTGATTCCATCGATTTATGCACCAAAAGCAAATTTTATTTCTCATGAGCAAATTATTAGCTGCCATCCCCCTTTGGGCAGCGATAACCATTCTTTCACTAGTTCTTCCTCAGGAAGGGCTTGCACACACCTCGCCAGCAGTAGCTGAAGCGTACGTGGCACCCATTCCGAGTTATTCTGCTCAGGATGTCAAAGAGCGACTACACAATCTATCGAGTGTCCTTGATCTACGTTATACTACAGAAGTAGGCAAGCGAGTCAAAGAGTACACGGTTACCTACAGAGCTGCAGGAGAGCGCATCTTAGGGAAGATCAATTTGTATTTTCCGCTATTCGAAGCAGAATTGGCTAAGAGAAATCTACCTCAGGCCCTCAAGTATGTGGCTGTAGTAGAGTCTCATCTGGACCCAAGAGCCAAATCCAAGTCTGGCGCAGCGGGGCTATGGCAGTTTATGCCACCAACGGCAATCCGTCAAGGGCTAGATATAACAAAGTATGTAGACGAAAGACAAAATCCTCAGAAGTCAACGGAGGCAGCTCTAGATTACTTAGCTGAAATGTATGAGAAGTTTGGTGATTGGACTTTGGCTGTAGCAGCTTATAATTGTGGCCCAGGTGGTGTCCGTAAGGCTATGAGACGTAGTGGAAAGTCAGATTACTGGTCTATTAGAAATTACTTACCTAAAGAGACGCAGAAGTATGTACCTAGAATCGTCGCAGCCATCTACCTGATGCAGTATTATCACGAGCACAACCTTGTACCTCAGGGTGTAAGTAACGAGGTTAAGTTCTCTACTGTAATTACAGATGGTAAAGGCCATAGATTCTCGACACTAGCTCGAGAACTAGGTATGGAATTGAAAGACCTTAAGTTTCT
>CALBWK010000187.1 GCA_937969415.1 uncultured Saprospiraceae bacterium
TTGCATTAAGTTGTGTTCAGTAATTGCGAGAACGAAGATCTCTCGGCGATGTTCGAGATAAAAAATTGGTTGGCAACAAGTATGTAATTAATACAAATAAAATTGTATCTCCCTTTTTCATTCTGACCGTAGCGAAGCGAAGCGGACGAATCTCCGTTCTCGTAATAAGGAACAAAGAGAAGTTTACTCCACTCTCAATGCACTTCAAAATTTTGTTGAGTTGTTGGATTAGTGAGTTACCCTAACTCAATGCCTCATAACTCATGGCAGCCCCAATTATACCCGCATTGTTCTGCATAGAAGCTGGAACAACATTTAGGTGTTCAGGAAAATACTTCCCGTAGTTTTTAAATTTTTTGCTGATGCCACCACCCAATAAAATAAGTGTAGGACTAAAGAGAAAATTAACGTGATCAAGGTAGTCACCTAGGGCTTTGCCATAAGATTTCCAATCTAGTTCTTTCGATACTCTTGCAGAGTTAGAGACTTTTTTCTCTGCGGCACTGCCTTTAAACTTGAGGTGGCCGAGTTCCGTATTTTGCATAAGGATGCCATTGTTAAAGAGGGCGGAGCCGATGCCTGTGCCTAGCGTTAAGAGGATAACCGTACCACTTTTGTCTTTGCCGAGTCCAAATGTTATTTCTGCTATTCCCGCAGCATCTGCATCATTAACGACAACATTAGGGTTGCCTGTTTCTTTTTTGATAAGCTTGACAATGTCTTGGCCTATCCAGGAGTCATCTATGTTGGAGGCTGTCATCACTTTGTTGTCCAATATGACAGCCGGAAATCCTACACCTATAGGCTTGCCCTCCCAGTTGTGTTCCTTGATAAGCGTATGCATCGTCTGAATCATATCCTTGGGTTTGCCACCTTTGGGAGTAGCAAGTTTGATTCTTTCGGTGATCATCTCTCCGACAGAGGTGTCTACAATAGCACCTTTGATACCGGTGGCGCCTACATCTATGCCCAGGATTTTTTTCATAACGCTTAGTTGAGAAATTTGACTTCTAATATTTTTACGTCGTCAATAGGTCTGTCGTATTTGTCGGTTTCTACTTGAGCAATTTTGTCTAATACTTCGAAGCCGGCTACCATATACCCAAAAACTGTATACTCTCCATCTAGCTGTGGTGCTCCACCTTTGCTGACATAAGTTTGGCGTTGTTCGTCGGTATAGTCAAAGTATTTTTCCTTTTCTGCTTTCCGAATTTTGTCTATATCATAGCTACGACCGTCGACGATATAGAATTGAGATCCAGAAGAAGCTTTGTTGGGATTGATATCATCTGGCATTCTTGCCGCAGCTAGTGCTCCCCTGTAGTGGGGAAATTCTGTCTTGATTTCGTGATCTATTGTCTCCGGTTCTGTATGTCTGCGCCCACTAGATCTGGTCTTGTTGTCACCACCTTGTATCATAAAGTCATCAATGATTCTATGGAATAAGAGTCCTTCATAGTATTTCGAAGCGATAAGCTTTTCCATATTATGAAGGTGTCGGGGTGTCTCTTCCAGAAGACTAAAGACCATATTGCCTTCTGTTGTTCGCATTAGTAGTAGGCAAGTCTCACTCGCTTCAATTACTATCTCGTCTTTTTTGGTGCTGTACTTGTCACCTTCTTTGGCCTCTAACTCTATGACGTATCTGCCAGAGTCATAGCACTGATAATCTAGATTGTCATCAGTAGATATTTCTCTACCATTCACTTTCCAGACATACGCAGAGGCATTGCTGGAGGTGTTGTTGGCCTGCAGGCGCAGAGGGAGTTGATTCTCCTTCTGTACATCTATGAGGGTGAAGTCTGCAATCGGCTTAGAGCAAGCGCTCAAGACGACTATCAGCAGTACACAAGTAACTGTCTTGATACGGATAGTCTACTTTTTTCGGATTTTCATTTTGACATCCTTCAGTGGTCTGTCACCAGGTGCAGTCTTGACCGCTGCAATTTTGTCTATTACATCCATGCCATCCACGACCTCACCGAATACGGTGTAGTCATTATCTAGGAATGGTGTACCGCCGATAGTTTTATACTTTTCAATGTCCTCTGCAGAGTAAGTCAAGCCTTTTCTCTGAGCCATCATCTTAAGGTCTGCATCCGATTGTATCTTTCCTTGTACCACATAAAATTGTGAGCCAGAGGATTTTTTCTCAGGATTGACTTGGTCTCCTTGACGAGCAGCGGATAGAGCGCCTTTGAAGTGGTAAGCACCTATTTCTGCAGGAATTTTATAAGGAGGTCCTCCACCACCTAATCTTTTGGTAGCGGGAGCATTTCTAGATTCTGGGTCGCCACCTTGGACCATAAAGCCAGCAATAACTCTGTGAAATAAGAGATCATCGTAGTAAGCCTCGCTAACAAGCTTCTTGAAATTGTCTCTGTGCTGTGGTGTGCTGTCATATAACTTTACGGTCATCGTACCGAGGTCCGTTTCTATGAGGTAAAGTTCTTGTTTAGGTGAGCAAGCCACACAAAGGCTCAAGACAAAGGCTGCTAATATGAGTTTTTTCATTCTTCTGTTATTTTAATGAGGTTATTCCTCTTGATCAAAATCGTTATTCAGTTTATCAAAATATTCTAATATCGCTGTACGCAATATGGTTTCTTGCTCTTGTAGGCCTTTGACATTAAAGGGCTTCTTAACTTCCCAGTGAGGCCACCCATCCTCGTCTCGACCTGCAAATGTGTAATAATCTCGACTTTCTAGCAAGCTACACGCTGCGACGTGGATGAGGTCTCTCTTTTCTTCCTTTGAGAATTCTTCCTGGACCCTTCCAAATTCCTGCACACCTATCAGAAATAGGATAGCCTTGAGATCTGGTAAATTGGGTGCATTGGTCACCGATTGGAGACGATGTCTCAGTTGTAACCATTGAAAATCCAGTTCCCATACCTCCATCTGTGCACAAATATAGCGAGAATGGTACTTATCCTTGATGTGGCTTATTTGGTGAAATGCTTGAGCATAATCACCTCTTTAGGCTTGAGATAGCGTGACCAACCTCTCGGTAGGTCTTTTTTGGTTAATCCGGCAAAATAGACCCTATCCAGCGTCACCACCCGATAGTTGAGATGCTCAAATATCCTTCTGATTATCCTGTTTTTGCCACTATGGAGCTGGATGCCGATGTGTGTAGGCGGTTGCTCTTGGATATAAGAGATGACGTCGACCTCAGCGATGCCATCCTCGAGTTTGATGCCTTTGTCTATGGCATTGATATGTTCTTCTGTGAGGGGTCGATCGAGAACAACTTGATAGATCTTCTTTACCGAACTAGAGGGGTGGGAGAGCTTATAGGCTAGATCCCCATCGTTGGTCATCAATAGGAGGCCCGTGGTGTTTCTATCGAGTCTACCTACGGGATTGATTTTAACACCTTTGACTTTTTCCTTGACCACATCCCAAACGGTCTTTCTGCCTCGATCATCTTCCATGGTGGTGATGACATTTTTGGGCTTATTGATTAGGAGATAGATCTTCTTAAAATTGGGCTTGACGACTTGGCCGTTGTACTCCACGACGTCCTTGGGGCCGACCTCTACAGCTGGATTGGGTTGTATTTCCCCATTAACGCTGACTTTTCCTGCCTTGACGAGTTCCCCCGCTTTACGTCGTGAGCAGATACCAGCGTGGGCTATAAATTTATTGAGGCGCATTTTCATCTGGACAAAGATAAGCTAGTGTGGAGAACGAAAGTTATGACCTGCCCCTCCTTATCGAGAGCAGGTTGAGGCTAGTTGTCAAAGAAGTCATCATCTCCAGACTCTAATGAGTTGAGTGCAGAGGATCTCGTGATAAAGCTATTGCCACCATCGCCAAAGATGTCTCCTCTGTCTCCAGGCGTATTTCTGAAGCTGAAATCGACGTTATCGACAAACTTGACATATTCTTTTAAGAATTGGAGGTTGACAGAGCCTAGACTACCATTCCTGTGCTTAGAGATGATGATCTCCGCAGTATTGTCAGACATTTCTTCTCCATCGGCAAGGTCGTAGTAGTCAGGACGGTAGATAAAGGTTACGATATCCGCATCCTGCTCGATCGCTCCTGATTCCCTAAGATCCGAGAGCATCGGTCGCTTGTCTCCACCCCTGGTCTCTACGGCTCTACTCAGCTGAGATAATGCGATGACGGGCAGGTCGAGCTCCTTGGCCATACCCTTGAGGGCTCTTGAGATAGCCGATATTTCTTGTTCCCTGTTGCCTTTCTTGCCAGTAGCACCGGCACTCATCAACTGTAAGTAATCGATGACCACTAGGCCGATGTTGTGTTGCTGCTTGAGTCTTCTACACTTGGCTCGAAGTTCAAAGATGTTGATCGATGGCGTATCATCTATAAATATGGGCATCGTAGATAACTTCTCGACACCTTTGGCTAGAATCGGCCACTGCTCATCAGTCAGCTTGGCTTCTCTCAGTTTAGAGGCGGGTATCATTGTTTCCATAGCGATAAGACGCTGTACCAGTTGGGCATTGGCCATCTCCAGAGAGAATATCGCAACCCCTTTGCCCGATTCCGCTGCATTGGCGGCTAGGGAGAGGGTAAAAGCGGTCTTACCCATACCCGGTCTAGCAGCAATGATGATCAAGTCAGAGGCTTGCCAACCATTAGTAATGGCATCTAATTCCTTAAAGCCCGTAGATACCCCAGTCAGCCCATCTTCACGTTGGCTCAGCAACTCTATACTTTTGGCGACCTCAGCGGCAACGGCACTTATTTTTTGGAAACCCGTGTTGAGGTTTTTATCCGTAATATCAAACAAGGCCTGTTCTGCTTGGTCCAGCATCTCAAGGACATCCTTGGTGTCTGCAAAGGCATCATTGATGGTGCTTGTGGATACGCTGATCAGCTCCCTTTGGATAAATTTCTGCAGGATGATATGCGCATGATACTCTATGTTGGCAGCAGAACTGACCTTATTGGTGATTTCCATCAGGTAGTTGACGCCACCTATACTCTCTAATTGCTCTCGCTTACGCAGCTCTTCATGTACTGTGAGGATATCTATCGGCTTAGAATTGGCAAATAGATCCATCATCACCTGGAAAATGTCTTGGTGCGCTTTGAGGTAAAATGAGTTGGGTCGAAGCTTTTCCGAGATATTGGAAAAGGCTTCCTTGTCTAGCATCGCGGCACCGAGAACCACTTCCTCAAGATCCAGCGCTTGCGGCATCACTCTTCCAAACATCAACTTATTCAAGTCACTATTCTGCTTTTTGTCTGGTGGAGTGTAGGCCATAGGTTGTGGAAAGTGTTTGCTGTTATTAACAAGTAATCAGGATGACAAAGCTAACATTTAACTCCTGCCGTCAGAGGAGGCTGACCTAGATTGCGGGTTGGGGATGTTAGTCAAGCAACCCATTATTGTTAGTAACACAAGTGCCATTGTTGATATCTCGCCCATCCATATTCACATAACAACTTATGCTTAAGTGTTATGTATTAATTACACAATAGAAAGTGAGTTTGTTCCATAAAAAAAGGCCAGAGCAAAAAACTCTGACCTTGTTGATAAGTATATTTTTGGTGAGGGGTTAGCCTTTTCCGACGTTGTTGAGCTTGTCAGTCACTTCTTCTACTACTCTCTTCTGTTTCTCGATCTCCATTTTCTTGTCCTCTTGCTCTTGGAGGTTCTTTTCTATTTCTTTTTCAGCATCCTTTATTTTCTGCTTGTATTTCTCGATGTCATTGTGCAGATCTTTGTTGTTCTTCTCTAGTTTCTCTTGCTCCTTGTTTCTATCCTTAAGGTTGTCTTCTTCACCATCTAATTCCTCTGAGATGACTGCTCTCGTCACATCATAGTTCACATAAGTGAGGTCTTGCTTGATCCTAGAGGCAATGTCTGAACTGTTATCTGAAGAGATAAATTGTGAGCCATCATCATAGAAGACATAAGAGGTGACTAAGGACTTTCCTTCCTCTACTTTAAAGTAGACATTGGTCGGCCCACTGATGCCGGGGACGGAACACTGCAGACAGTTCCATTCTTTAGCTTTCTTGTTTTTTTTGACTTTGCCGTATTCCTTGACGGCTTTCTCTAGGATCTTAGTGACCATTTTCTTGTTGGCCCCGGGATGCTCCATAACAAAAGCATTTTGGTGACCTAGGCTAAGCTCCATAGATTGCTCCGAGACCTGCGCTGATAGGCTAACTGCCAATGCGAGGGTCAGGCCTAGTGTAGATAATAATTTCATAGTTCGAGTTTATTAGTTGTTATACGATACGATTAGATACAATCGTCGTCGATAGGAAAGATAAGCCTACGCAAGGTAGATCACTGATTTCAGCATTTCTACTAAGATATTGTTAAATAGGAAATTATGGAAATAGGGGGTGGGCTAAATGTGATATGGTGATTGGTTGTAATATGAGGTGATTTTAAGCATATTTGCCAAGACACGGTTTGATCAGAGTCAAAAAGGATAGATTGTATGGATGCTTAGATGCGCAAGGACATACTGTTATTAAATGTAAATATGCGGCAACAACTGACTTCTTTGTAGGCAAAACTACTCGTTCTTTATGGCCTGGAATTGCTCGAGTAAGTCGTAAGAATAAAGTAAAATATATCAAATAGAAAAGGACAGACTATAGATTGCCAACCTGATGATATCTTATCCCAACTTGAAAAGGTTACACCAATTGTGATAGCACATAAGATTGAGGAGTATATCATTCATCAAGATGGCGAGTATGAATTTAAATACCTCACCAATGATGCTGAAGGTCTAGAGATGGAGGTTATTGATACGACTGAGAATGCTAATTCCTAATAATCGTAATTTGATAACAGATAGCACTGGCTTAAGAGTACACATATTCAAAAATTTAATTTGAAACAAAATTGGTCCTATAGAATATTGTGGTGGACCATACCACTTACGTTTCTGCCTCTTATATACGGTATTGAAAGTGAATTCGATCTACAATTGCACGACATATACATTGCGTCCAAGTGGTTGCATCTGGCATTTTTGTTGACGCTGATACTTGGGCTGCTTGGAGGAGTGTACTGGTTGCTTCGTAAGCGTCAACTCAATAGGGTCTTAAGTGGGTTTCATACTGTTTTCACTTCATTATCGATACTAGGATTATCGGTTGTTGCACTATTGCAGAATGGATCTAGTCTGGTAGACTTTGATCTTCTACAGCAACTTAGTAAGGTGAGTATAATCTTGTTACTTGTCCTCTTTGTTGTTCAGGTTGTCTTCTTGTTTTTAATTGTGTTGGAGTTATTGAAACGTAGTAATGCATTGGTAAAATAAAAAAACCCAAGCGATTTAACTTGGGCTTTTATATTTTGCTACGATTTATCGTTTTGATATATGTCGCAGAGTGCTGTAACTGTTACCTTCTTTATTGAGAGTAAGTTGTATCAGTCCTGTGTAATTGGATTGCAAAGGTAATTCCGTATTAGTAGTGCCTTCTGCATTTTGTATTAATCTACCAGACAAATCGTAAATGCTGTAAGTGAAAGTTTCTATTTCGTCGGAGACAAGTTCGAATCCAGACGCATAGAACTTGATGTTCCATTCAGTCTCATTAATATCATCAACCGATACATCCAAGTCCATTAAATTGCTGACGTCTACATAGTATAGTTCTCTTCCTACTTCTGTATCTAGATTGCTAGAAAAATATAATCTGTTTTCTTGGACACCGAGTGGAATGACTGAGGGACCATTTATAGATCTGTCTTGAAACTCTATGACTCTTCCAGCTTCTTGGTTTTGAAAATCCCAATAGTGGATTACCGGTAGTGCATTATTTTCAATGCCTCCAGCTATAAATCCAAAATTGTTGTGTTGAATAAAGGTGTTGTTTGCGGTTTGGGTCTCAAAGGCTTCAGTCGTTTCTAATGTATTGACATCTGTAACAAGCATTTTGTTGAAAGGAAAATCATCTATCCCTAGAAATAATGCTTGGTCTTTATGGACCAAGTATGGATTGCCACTCCCTTGTGTAAAGATGACGGGGTCTACATCTAGTGCTAGGCTATAATCTAGACCATTGTCATTGGCGACTAGACTGTATATGCCGTCTTGGGGAATTAATCTTAATAAAGTATTTTCATTAGCCTGTACGCCTCTAGCAAAGATAGCGTCTGAAATTTTGATAGGCTCAGAATCACCTTCCTGAAAACCATAGAGTCCTGTAATGTTATCACTAATGAAATCTCTTATCTCGTAAATGAACCAGTCGCCAAGAACATAAAAAGCTTCTAGTTCGGTAGTATTTTGAAAGTCAAGCTCTAACACTTGTCTGAAACTCCCATCAGGATTGACAACAGTAATTGTGAGATCTCCAGAATTATCTTCCATAAAAGCCATCTCAGAATTATGTGGTGCTGCGCTTGGGTTCAGATTGTTGTTTCTTCTGAAACTTACATTGCCAAGATTCTCGATATCAGTACCATTAATTCTTATTAATTCGCCACCATAATTAATATACAACCATCCAGAGCTAGATTCTGTGTAGATGATGTCGTTGAGATTTAGGTTCTTAGACTCAAGAACCTGAAGTGTACCTTCTTCTGTTCCGTCCGTAACAAAGAGTGCCGCTTCATCCATACTCATTCTAGCTGTAAAGTAAACTTGATCATTAAAAACTATAAAATTTTGAGGAGTACTAAATCCTTCACCAGGAAAAATGTCAGCCAATAGCGATAGTTCACCTTCTCTAATGATACCTAGTTCTTGACCGTGTGCTTCGTTAAGTATGGGTAAATAGATAAGGTCATTGTGAAAAATTTTTCTAACGTCTCCACTTGACAAACTGTTTGCTTCTCCAGGGTTGTAATCAGAAACCAAAACTGCTTCTTGAGCTGTGAGCGCTAGGCCCAACAAGCCAAGCAAAATCGTCGTGTAAATATTCTTGTTCATAATTGAATTTTAATAAGCTGCAAAATAAGCTACAATCTTATAGATTCTCTAAATAATTTAGTTAATCAAAGGAAATGTCTTGTGCTTTTTGGAGGACCTCAATTTTGCTGTCACCTATAAGCTTAAATGCTGATATATGTGTAAGTGAATAGGTTAGACCAACCTACTCATACCTCAGCGACTCGATAGGATCTAGTCTTGATGCTTTCAGCGCCGGGTACAAGCCCGACAAAGTCCCCACGACGAGACAGACAAAAATTGCCAAAGCTATCCAGTTGAAAGGCACAACAAAGACGCCATCTATCAGATGTGCCACCACGATACCGACGATGACCCCCAGAATGATACCGACCAGTCCACCTAGGAGGGTGATGACAACTGCTTCCATCAGAAACTGAAAGAGAATATTGAATTGCGTTGCGCCGAGTGCTTTTCTAACGCCAATCTCTCTGGTTCGTTCTGTGACAGAAACCAACATAATATTCATCAATCCGATAGCGGCACCAAGTAAGGTCATCATCACAATGGCAATGGTGGCCAGCCGCAGCTCGGTCGTCATTTCTTTTAGCGTCTCTAGGATACCGTTACTATTGGTAATCTCAAAGTCATTAGGTTCTCGGGCCTTGAGGCGGCGGATGTTTCTGAGGACACCGGTAGCATCAGCTACGGCGTCGTCCATTCGTGTAGGATCAGCGATGGAGGTCATCAGACTGTAGTTCATATTGGCGTGGCCGTAGTAACGCTTGGCGTTAAGCAAAGGGATAAATACCCGCCGGTCATTGGAGGCCGTCATAGAGGAGCCTTTGGTGTCGAGGACGCCGATGACCCGATATTTAATGTTGCCTACGGAGACGATTTTGCTTAGCGCTTTTTCTGCTTCTCCATCGAAGAGGGATTTGCATATGTCATAGCCGATAATTATACGATGATCCCCATTTTCTATTTCTGTGGGTGTGAAATTTCTTCCACCAGCCCACTCGTAAGAAGAGGCATCGAGATAGTTTTCGTCGATACCGACAAGACGGACATTGGGATTGGTTTCTTCTTTGGCATACTTGACGACGGAGTTCCATTTGCAGAAAGTATTGATGGATACACTGGCGCCTGGATAGTCATAGTTCTCTTTAAAGTTCATTGCCTGATCGAAGCTTATAGGATCTCCTGATCGTTGACGCCTACGAGAATTATTGGATTTCATCTCGTTTGTTGCCGGTCGTACATTGAAGGAGTTGGCCCCCATTCTGCTAAAGCTGCTCGACATAGAATTCAGTAAGGTATCTACAGCTGTCAAGATGCCGACGAGACAAGCTATCCCTACTGCAACAATCAGCAAGGTCAAGATGGCTCTGACAAAGTTGGACTTTATAGAGCTGAGGGCTACTCTGAGGTTCTCGAGGAGATTCATACTTAAGCAAAATAGATAAAAAAGAGAAAGGCGCTGGTGTAATTTCTACGAGGAGACCAGAATATCGATAAACATCATATCTGATGTGCTTTCTGGATCACGGATAGAATCTCTTTATGGAAGGCCGCACTACCTCCTATGATGGAGCCATTTTTAAGATAATCCGGAGAGCCTTGATAGTCAGTGACAATTCCACCTGTTTCAGTTATTAATAAAGCACCTGCCGCCAAATCCCAGATATTGAGTGCATTCTCATAATAGAGATCGACTTTGCCAGCAGCGACATACGCTAAGTCGAGGGCTGCCGAGCCGAGCCTTCTTATGCCTCGACAGTTGACTACACAGAATTTAAGTACCTCGAGACTCGCATCTATATTGAGTCCTCGTCGGTAGGGGAATCCAGTGACGATAATGGCTTCATTTAGGTTTGCTGTAGGTCTGAGTTGCAGCGATCGTTTCCCTTCCCAGGCACCGACGCCTTTGATGGCCGTGTAGGCAATATCGAGCATCACCTCATAGACGATGCCCAGCGTCGTGATGCCACCTTCCATCAGAGCGATCGAAATCGAAAAATGTGGAATACCCATCAGAAAGTTGGTCGTCCCATCTAGCGGGTCTATGATCCAAGTGAGGGCTTTGTTTCTTTGGTCCTTGGTGTCTTCTTCTGTAATGAAGCCAGCCTCAGGGGTAAGCTTTTGCAGAGCCTCTACAATCATCCTCTCTGCCTCTTTGTCGACAAAGCTGACGAGACTGTTTTCGTCCTTGACTTCTATATCGTTTTGTTGGACGCGATCTACTTGCGACCTGATAAATACAGCAACTTCCTCACAGAGTGCTGTGAGTGCCACACGATAACCTTCTAAATCTGAGGTATTGGTCATCTAGCCCATTTCGGCAACGACCTCAGTAACTTCAGGCACCATACGCTTGAGCATACCTTCGATTCCTGACTTCAGCGTAACTGTAGACGAAGGACAACCGCTACAAGATCCTTGTAGGACGACGATGACCTTGCCTTTGTCATATGCCTTGAACTCTATGTTTCCGCCATCCATTTCTACTGCAGGCTTGACATATTTGTCGAGAAGGGCTTTAATCTTTTGGACTAATTCCGCTTCATCACCTTCATAATGGTAAGCGACACCTCTTTCTTCTTCTATCTTGGCCATTGCTTCTTCAAAGCCTTCCTTAAGAATAGGCTTATCTTCAGCAACATAGTTTTTGATAAATTCCTTGGTCTTCATCGTGATGTCTTCCCAGAGGTAGTTCATCTCCTTGGATATCGTGACAAAGTTGTTGCAGATATAGACCCCATTGACGTAAGGCAATTGGAAAAGGGCCTCCGCTAGTGGTGACCACTCCTTGGCAAGGTCTTCTGTTCTGAAGTCTGCTGTTCCTTTATAGAGCATTCTATTGGTGACAAACTTGAGCGAATCAGGATTAGGTGTCTGCTCTGTGTAGAGCATTATAGGTGAGGCTGTCTTTGTTTCCATATTTATGTATTATCGATTATAGGTCTTATTAGATTAACGAAATTAGGCAGTTTTGGTTTGTGAAATGTGGTACAGTGATTCTTTTATAAGGTTTATGTCTCCTTATTCTGATAAATGGCTGTACGCCATCCATTAAATGTTAAGAAATGTACTGACTATTGTGTCTGATAAGTAATTCCGTATCAGCCGAAAGGATATTATCAAGGCTTGTGCGCAAATGCCGATAATTCTGTCGACCTTTGATTTTGCAAATTATTAAGTAAACCCTTACAGAATCCACTTGTTGGACTATAAAAGCATTTGACCTCAAAGCCTAAAATATCTCAGGAAGAAGAGGCTTTAAAATCTCTCAACCTATCTAAGATCATACTACCCGTATTGCTAGGGTTAGCTGTGATTCTGTATTTGGTATTCAGACAGTTTGATACCGACGAGTTGTCCAAGATTGAATGGAACTCTAGGTTATTGCTGTATTTGGGGATAGCTGTGCTGATCTATGTATGTAGGCACATCTTCTACGCCTTGAGATTGGTGATTTTATCTGATAAGGCTTTTACACTCAAGCATGGGATTGAGTTGGTGTTTATCTGGGAGTTTGCTTCTGCTATCTCGCCGACCAGTATTGGAGGTTCTGCCGTGGCTGTGTTCTTCTTGTCACAAGAGAAGATCTCTGGTGCTAAGGCAGTTTCCATTGTCCTCTATACCGTTATCGTGGATACTTTATTTTTCTTGATATCACTAGCGGGCTTGCTGGCCATATTTGGTCCACAGCTGATTAGACCAGAGATGACAAGTATGTTTCAGGGGTATGGGATCGTCTTTATGGTGGTCTGGCTCTTTATGCTCACTTATGGTGGTGTGCTGGTATGGGGCCTGTTCCGACCTAGAGTGATTAAGCGTCTCCTGATGTGGGTAGCTTCATGGCCCTTTATCAAGCGATACAGGCTGGCGCTCTATCAGATTGGTCAGGATGTCGTTACAACCTCCAAGGAGTTACGGACTAAGCCCTTGAGTTTTCATATACAAGCCATCTCCTTGACCATTGGCGCCTGGATAGCAAGATTCGCTGCGGTCAATTTTATCATCTTGGCTTTGGTCAATGTAGATTGGTCCTTTATGGAGCACTTTCTCGTTTATGCCAGATCAGAGACGATGTATGTCATCACACAGTTCAGTCCGACACCCGGAGGCTCTGGTGTTATGGAGATTATGTTTTCTGGTTTCTTCAAAGATTTCATTTCTGCATCTATAGGTTCCGTAGCGGCACTACTCTGGAGGCTCATTACGTATTATCCTTATCTCATCATCGGAGCGCTGATTATCCCTAATTGGATTAGGAGGGTAGTGAGGCAAAGGCGGAAGGTTTAAGGGTTTCAAGGTTTGGAGGTCTAAGGGTCTAAGGGTTTAAGGGTCTAAGGGTTTCAAGGATTCAAGGTTACAAGGTTTCGGGGTTTCAAGGTTTGGGGTCCAACGGTCTGAGGGCTCGTGGGTGTCTATTAATTGAGTGGATTTGGGTGTAGGGCAAGACTTTTTGCTATAGATGCAACATTGCTGCATTTATTGGCCTAAATGCAACAATGCTGCATTTATTTAATTAGTTTTGCTTTACGTTATGTTTTAATAACTCATTTACGAAAATCAGAAATATGAAAACGCATTATTTATCCTTACTGGCCTTAGTTTTTTCTCTAGTGTTATTTGTCTCTTGTGATCCAGAAGAGCCAGGAGGTGGGCCAGAACCAGAATTGATTACCACACTTAATTATACATTGACTTCAACAACTGGAGAAGTGGTGGTCCTCACTTTCCAAGATCTTGATGGCGATGGAGGAGATGCTCCAGTGGTGAGCAGTGGAACTTTGTCAGCTAATACGACTTATGTAGGCACTATAGAATTGCTCAATGAGTCCATTGATCCTGTTGAAGATATTACAGAGGAGGTCGAGGCAGAAGACGAAGAGCATCAATTTTTCTTTATGTCTACAGTGGCGGGCTTGACTGTTGATTATGCAGATCAAGATGAAGATGATAATCCAGTCGGACTCACCAGTTCTTTGACTACAGGAGATGCATCGACAGGAACATTAACGATTAATCTTATACACGAGCCACAGAAAGTTGCAGACGGTGTCGCTACTGGAGACATCAGCAATGCCGGTGGCGAGTCAGATATAGAAGTAACTTTCTCTATAGTTGTACAATAGAAGCTACTATATTGCTTTAGTAATTATACTTGGTGCATTTCTTCAAAGTTCTGCACAAGATTGTGATCTGACGATTAAGGGCTATGTGATAGATGAGTCTTCGCAAGCACCTCTAGCCTATGTCAATCTCTATATACAAGAGACACAATCTGGAACGACCACCGATGAGACAGGATTCTTTTCCTTAGATAAAATCTGTATGGGGCACTATCATATTATAGTGTCCCATATCGGTTGTGAAGACGAGAAGTTTCATTGTGATATTCTGTCAGATACTATTCTTAACCTCACGCTATCGCATACACCCATATCGTTAGGTACTATTGTCGTCTCTTCACAAAAAGACGATTATAACAACCAGGCCAATCTCTCGGTCAACAGAAGTGTCATAGAAGACAACAGTCATCTGAATATCTCAGGCCTCCTAGAAAATGAAACTGGTGTCTCATTACTCAAAAATGGTAATGGCATTTCTAAGCCAGTGGTCCACGGGCTATACGGCAACAGGCTCGTCATACTCAATAATGGTGTCGCACAGAGTGGACAGCAATGGGGCAATGATCACAGTCCAGAAATTGATCCGTTTGCCTTAGATAAGATTACGATTATCAAAGGCGCCAATGCTCTAGAGTATGGTAGTGGTAACTTAGGTGCAGTCATACTATCTGAGCCTAAGCGGATCGCCAAAGAACCCCACCTGCACGGCCAGATCAATTATGCTTATGAGACCAATGGAAGAGGGCAGACCCTTAACACCAGACTCGGCAAATACTCTGAGGCCCTAGCTTGGCGCCTTACGGGTAGTCTTAAGAAGTACGGTGATAGACAGACGCCTAATTACTTTCTCAAAAATACTGGGCTAGAAGAAGCTAATCTATCTCTACAACTCGAGAAGACTTACAATGAAAAATTATTTCTGGATTTTTATGCGAGTACCTTCAATACGCGGTTGGGGGTATTGCGAGGATCTCACATCAGCAACTTGACAGATCTAGAGCGAGCGCTGAGCCAAGAGGAGCCATTTTTTACAGAGCTTGACTTTAGTAACGGCATAGATGCACCGAAGCAAGAGGTCTCCCATCACTTGGCCAAAGCCAAAGCGAAATATTTTATTTCTGAAGATAGAATTTTAGAGTTTGTGATCTCTGGTCAGGTTAATGACAGAAAAGAATTTGACATCAGAAGGAGTGGACGATCAGAGATACCTGCACTCAGTCTTTTTCAATCTACATTGAGTGCCGATTTATCTTATTCTTTTTCTACAGAAAAAAAATGGGCAATAAAGTTGGGCAATCAAACTGCCTTTGCTAAGAATACCAATAACCCTGAGACAGGTATCTTTCCTCTGATCCCCAATTATACAACAGTGAAGTCAGGCCTATTTGGCACAGCAACTTATAGTAAAAATGCATTGACTTATAACTTTGGTTTGCGCTATGATATAGAAGATCAAATTGTCTTAGGCTTGACGACATCCTTTCCTAGGGAGGTGGTGCGCTATGACAATCTGTTTAGTAATTTCAGTGCGCTTGCGGCATTGACGGCGCATCTCTCTGACAAACAATCACTGAGTTGGAATGTAGGCTATGCAATGCGCAATCCAGCCATCAATGAACTCTACAGTGCTGGGCTGCATCAAGGGGTGAGTGGCATAGAGGAAGGAGATCCCAATCTGACTCAAGAGAAAGCACTGAAGAATACACTAGAGTATAAGTGGGTGCCAGGATCACAGTTTGCCTTCAATGTCTTGGGCTACTATCAGTACTTTGAAGATTATATTTACTTGAACCCTCAGGATGAGTTTCGATTGACTATCCGAGGCGCTTTTCCTGTTTTCTCTTATGAGCAAGCGGATGCGGATATTATTGGTCTTGATGTTTCTACGCAGTATACGATCAGCAATTCTCTGCTAGGTCTACTGAAGTATAGCTACTTGAAAGGGGAGAATAGAGGGCAAGGAGAGCCATTGATATTTATGCCGCCCAATAGTCTATTTGGTAGTCTCACTTATAGAGGGCATAACACCCGTATGCTCACCGAATCACTCAATATGGAGGATACCGAGATAGAAGTGACCAATAGATATGTATTCCAACAGAATAATCTTCTGGACGAGCAGGACTTCCTAGAAGCCCCTGAGGCCTATAATCTCTTTGGACTCAAAGTATCCACAAATTTTATACTCCCTAAGTATAAGATTAGAACGTATCTGAAGGTCGACAACCTCTTCAATACGCAATACCGCGATTATCTCAATAGACAGAGATACTTTGCCGATGATGTGGGGCGAAGTCTTGTTATTGGCCTCAATTTGAAGTTCTGACAAAATATAGACAGCCAACCCATTTTAAGCCCCAATTCTATACCCTTAAAATTGGGTAAGAGGGTTGATTAGCTTATCATTGCCACCTATTACAAACGTAGTGACTATGGGCTGGAAGGCATCGATGATCGTAATCAATTCGGAGGAAAAACTACCTACAAAGGAGGTATTTGAAGCTTTAGGATATTACGAACTGAGCAAAGTGGACAAGCAGCCTTTTGAAGTGGTCATGAATCCTGAAGACGACCGTATCTATGTAGGACAGTATAATGGGAATACTATTATTTGTATGCAGGATGTACCTTTAGAGTCATTGAGTGAGTCAGTGTCAGATGCAGAAAAGATCCTCTCTTCAAGGTTTGCTGATACAGATGTTGTCACCTTCGCTCTCCACAGTGTCGTCAATCTCTGGGGATACTCCCTCGTCCACAACGGAAAAAAACTAAGAGCCAGAGCGGGCAGCTCAGAAGGCACCACAGTAGAGTACGGCGAGATGCTAGAAGAAGAAAAAGAGCTCTTCTCTATAGCCAAGAAAAATGCGAAGGGTGAGCGCATCTTTGTCTTCGATGATATGCCCGAAGAAGAGTTTGCCGATGATCAGCTCGGCGAGAATTTTGTTTTCGATATCAGTACCAAATACTTCGGCGAAAGTCTTGATGACTGCGAAGAATTATTTGAAGCGGAATTTCAAGGGTACACGTTCTCTAGAGTTAAGCCTATCGTAGAAGAGCCAGTCAAGGCTCAGCCTGCAGAGCCAGTTCGTCAGCCAGCAACTGCACCAGAAAAAGCTGCGGAAGTTGTTGTGAAGAAGAAGCCTTGGTGGAAGTTTTGGTAGGGGTGAGTTGTCATTAGTAAGTGGTTGTATAAAAATTTGAT
>CALBWK010000188.1 GCA_937969415.1 uncultured Saprospiraceae bacterium
TTTTTGGCTAGGCTTGGGGGCTTGGGCTTTTTAGATAATAGATTTAATAAATCGATTAAATGATTACCTAAAGACTATTGCATAATCTCATCAATAAACTTGACTAAATTGGTAAAGTTACTTATATTTAAGGGTGTATATTCTCAATGTTAAGTCAGGCAACCAAATAAAGGTATTGATTACCCCAGCTGACAACAAAGAGCTAGAAAAATTAAGCAACTTTGAATTTGATTGGAGTTCAGAGCGAAACTATGAGGTCTATAAATTATACATTCCTAAAAGTGGAGAAATTGTAGGTCTCTTGTCAGTAGCTAGAATTATTGAAGAATTACGACTTGAAATCAGACTACTTGAAATCTCTGAAGAGAATGTAGGTAAGATTAAAAGATATGATAACATTGCAGGAGTCTTGATAGCCTTTGCTTGTAAGTTGTCATTTCTGAGTGGATTCTATGGTTTTGTTTCTTTAATTCCGAAAACCAAGTTAATTGATCATTATATTCAAAAATATGGTTTCAAAAAATTTGGTCGTCACTTAGCCATTGAATTAGAAGACAGTGAAATTCTGATGAATAGATATTTGAATTATGAAGGATAATAGAAAAGAGTATTCAATTCCCCATCACGGATTAAGTGAAAAGCAGAAAAACAAAGCTGATGCTGAGTTGAGATTATTGAGATTTGAAAGTTTAAAGAATGTAAGCCAAAATCAGAAAATTTATGCTGACCTCATCAGCTTAAAGTATAGTCTTCTTGATTATTTAGATTTAGGAATATATTCAGAAGAATATTTGTTCTCTGAATTCCTCAAAAAGTATGTGTCAATTATAAATATTACAAAACGTAAGCTTGCCGAAGATCTTGGTATTCACGAAACCAAATTTTCACGTATAATCAATAATAAGGAGAATCCGAATTTAGCACTACTCTACAGGATAGAAGAGCATTCAAGTAAATTGTTGCCAGCATCCCTATTGTGGCAATTAGTGTCAAAGAAGATGCTAGTAGAAATAGATGCCAATAAGGCTGAAAAGAAAAAGCAATCAAAGCTTGTGAAAAATAAGCTGAAGCTAAAGTCAGCATAGAAGTTCTATGGGGCTTACCATAACTAGCAACAATACCCAAAGTAATATTCTGCAACCTTTAGAAATTCTACGTCTGGCCCTCTGTAATCGCTTAGTATAAGCACCAACTTGGCCATCTTTTCTCCATACTTAATGATGAAGTCCTCGACACCATCTCCATTAATGTCGCCCCTCCAATGTATAGATCTTGGTTTTAGATCTTTCTCTGTCAAAAGGATATCTCTGTTGTCGTAGCAGTATAGAAGTTCATTGGAATCGTCAGAGAAATAAAAATCTGTATTAAGTGCATCCGCAATTGAATCGTCTATCTTGTCAAAGGGAGGGGAGTAGTAAGCTCGTTCTACACTTAATAGCTGCTTGGAGCCTATGATGAATTCTGGAATATTATCTGAGTTAATTTCTATACAGACTTCAGTACCAATAGTGGCCTGTTGATGATAGTAACTAAAGCTAATTGACTTGGTTTCGAATGTACTGCGCTGCGCTGTTTTATATACACCTATCCAGTTGAGCTCTGGGTCATATTGGAAGTTATCGAAGCAAGTGCAATTAGGTAGGAGTAGGCTGTAATCAGAATTTATCTTAGCTGTTGGAAATTTATAATTGTAAGGTGCTAAGTACATTTGATAGAGGTAGCCTACTTGGTTATTGGCTGAGACTTTTATCCAGTCAGTGGTTGGATTGTTTTCTTTTTGTTGGATGACTTTGGAGCCAAAGGGAAGCTTGGCAATTATTTCGGCTTGAGTGTCCGGTTGAGATCTGAGGTTGAGCCCAGAAGTAGCGATGACGGTATAGTTGTTTTTATTTCTAGGATAGCCTTCTTGTGAGATGCTTGTGTAAGAACACAATAGAATAATTAGTGTGAAGACAATTTTCATTCTATAAAAGTAGAAATCTATACTCAGCTATATTATAGCCTGCGGATTTAATTCTACTTTAGAACCACTTCTTAAAGTTGGTCTGATCAAGGTAATAGGTAATTCTTAGAGACAAACTGTTTTGGTTAGGGAAGTCATTAAGACCTCCAAGTCCATCAAAATAGCTCCGCTCTCTAAAGTCTATTCCTGTGTCTGTGACAGCTCCTGAAATATTATTTTTCCAAACGAGTACAATGTCACTACCCGGGGCAAATCTCCAGTTGAATCCACAATCAATAGAGAAGAAGTCAAAGGTAAAGTCTAGGTCTTCATCGTACTTATTTGTAAGCGGAATACTGCCATCTTCTGCCAGTTCGTGGAAAGTATTGTAGACTATCTTGGTCCAGTTATGGCGAGCTCTAAAGTTGAAGCCCATTTTATTATTCAGCGTATAATCGATGTTCCAGACATTATTGACTCTGTAGTTGTCTCTTTGTCCAAGATATATTTCTCCATTTTCACCGTTATCGAGCCAACCCGTATCGTCAAACTGAGCATTGTAACTAGGATTGAGAGACATAGAGAATTTGTCACTAAACTGTATCCTAGGACCCATCGCAAAAGAATAGCCCCATCGACCTTCCTCATCGATGTTGTATATATTTCCATTCCACCAATAGGAGAATTTTTTGTTGGAATTTGTACTCAGATAGAAACCCATACTCTTAAAGGCAGGTCTCACAACATAACGGCTAAAGTCCTCAGTCCTCGGCTCGAAATAGTCCTTGTGATCTGTAGAATAATTGAACCACATATTAAGAAACCAAAACTTATTGGTCTGCAATGAAAATCCAAAGTTGGTCCAAGTACCTGTATAAACGTTGGGATCAATTAAATAGCTGTTATCAAAGCCTACCCACAAGTCTAAGCTGTTGAGTTTCCAGAAAGGCTCATTTTGAACATACGACAACGAAGCACCCATTTCTCTTGTATTGGTTTCCCTTTGGAAGCCTAAGTCATTTTGGTTGTAGTTTTTGCTTATCTCATCATAGTTGAGACCATATCGCCATTTTCCAGAAATCTTGTCTAGGTCCCACTCAAATTTGTAACCAGTATTGTTCGGCTGGTCATTGAAAGATTGTACTGAGATAGCACCTGATCCATAGAAGTTATATCTCTGCTGCTTATCCTTGAGGCTAAACTCTGTACCTGTGACATTGGCATCATAGAATTCCGCTCCTTTTCGCCAGACGTTAGTATTGATAAACGAGATACTAGAATTGGCTCTGAGGTTTTGATCCAGAACGATGACACTATAATTTGTTAGTGGCTGAGTACGAAAAGTCCTTGTCGTCCCATCAACAAAATTTTCTATGAGGGCATCAGTAGAGTTTTCTACCGCATTAAAGATGCCAATACCCAGCCCACCTTTAGTACGACCAGAGATTTTCGTGGCATTATAGAGTTGTGGAATCTGGGGGTTGTTGACTACAGCTTCTGCGCTCGTCGTTTCATCATACGCTGAATCATAATTGAAGGCGGTCCCACCTATTCTTCGTGTATAAAAGAGATCAGCCTTGGAGAAAAGCTCTAGCCCCTCTGTAAAGAAGGGTCTCTTTTCTGATAATTGTACCTCAAAAGGGGAGAGGTTGACCACTAAGTCATCTGCTTCCACTTGCCCAAAGTCAGGCACCAAGGTCATATCTAGCGTGAAGGCATCATTGATCCCATATTTGATATCCATTCCTGCATTGTAGGAGTAGCCTGTGCTGTTGATAGGGTCAGAATTATCATCGTGAAATCTTACAGCGTAGGTAGAGAGGTAGGGTGTAACCGACAATCTGTAAGGCGGCTTGATGTCTTTAATGCCATTCAGTTGGCCGCTTTGCGTAAACAGACCATCTAAGTTGGGATTTATTGCAGACCAGGTAGAGACAAGATTAAGTCTTCTCTGGGTTCTCAAAAAATTGACTGTCCATATTTGCTCTTCAGCTTTTGGAAATCTGACTGCAGCATAAGGGATTTTCATCTCACAAGTCCACCCCTTCTCCGTGATTTGGACTTCACTTTCCCATACGGCATCCCAGTCGTTGTCTTCATTCCCTTCATTACTTTTAAGTGCATCATATTGTACGCCAGTAGCAGCTACAAGAAAGAGTACTCCATCTGTGCCGTTGCCATAAGTATCCAGTAGAAGTGCGAAGGCATCTGTATTGCCTACATTATCCCTTTGAGTCAGCTGCGTCTGGATGCTGTCTCGAGAGACTTCGTGCATAATAGCAGAAACGTAAAAGGCTTCATCATCGTAGATGACACGGACTTCTGTCTTTTGCTCAGGTTTCTGCCCTGGCACAGGCTCTAGAGTGGTAAAATCGGTCGCAATCGCAGCCTCTTGCCAAATGGACTCATCTATTTTTCCGTCTATCTCTATAGGAAGTGTGGTTCTTGTAGCTGTCAGTGACTTCTGACTTAGCCCCAGAGATGTACTCAATAAAATCAATAAAATAGTAAGTCTCATCGTTTTCGTTTTTATAGTTGTAGTTGGCGATGAAGGCACAAAGAAAACCTAATTCAACTAAGTAGTAAAGTCTGAACCAGACCTTTAGACCAAATAGTCACTCTACTAGACTACGCAACTTTTTCCTATAGCAAGGTCTAAGTATATATAGAGAATAGTTGTCCCTCGATGATGTATCGGTATTATTCAGGTCTGAAGTGGGTGCTCGAGTGGTCTGAGATTTTCTAGGGTAAACCCGACAAGAAATGAATTCATTTATGTCTAACTTTGATTGTATTGAAAACAGAATCCATTCCTATGACTAAATTTTTAATAAGTGCAGTAATACTATATCTAGGAACTGCACTCTCACTGTCAGGCCAGTGTTATCCAGATAGGCATAATACCTCCGCTTCTTCCGCTTGGATTTCCTGTGAGACTAGCCCTAATCCTAATCCTGCACGTGGAGAAAGCCATTGGATAGCCTATGACTTAGGTGAGTCTACGCGACTAGGCCAGATGACTATATGGAATACCAATAATCCGGCTTCTCTCGAAAGTGGGGCCAAAACCATAGAGGTTGATTATAGTCAAGATGGGATCAATTGGACCTTCTTCCAATCCTTTGAAGTGCCTATGGGCCAGGCATCTAGCTTTTATGAAGGGGACCTGGGTTTGGATTTTGAGAATCTTACTGCCACACATCTCCTACTGACAATCACCGAAAATTATGGTGGTGATTGTTACGGATTTTCAGAACTGAAGATTGAGAGATTTGATCCAGTAAGTACGGATGATCTGCAGGTGGATAACTCGATGGACTTATACCCTAGTCCAGCAATCGATCACGTCTTTATCAATTATGAAAGTCCAATTTCCAATCCTGCAACCATAACCGTCTTAGATATGGCGGGTGCAGAAATCCGATCACAACAAGCTAGACTCCTTACTGGCGCTAATCGTATCCGTGTAGATCTGGAAGGTCTGCCCTCAGGTCAGTATTACATACGTCTCAAGTCGGCAACACAATTGCTTACTGGAGAGCTGACTATTATTCAAAATTAGAAACTCCAAAAAACAAGAAATATGAAAAACAAGATTATCATAAGTCTTTTGCTTGTATGGGGTCTCAACCTTACAAGTCAAGAATACATAGGTGCTGGAAATGATGAAGGTATCACCATATCTTCTAGCAGTCAGTTCAGAAATTTTAGTCCTGAAAATACGCTGAATGGCTCAGGAATGGATGCCGATTTGATGGAGGCATCAAGGTTTCTGACGCAGTCTACTATGGGGTATAATAGGGATGAAGTGGAGAGGGTAGCAGCTATAGGATTGGAGGCTTGGGTAGATGAGCAAATGGCTCTACCAGTAGAACCCCTGACAGAACAAATGTATGAGATATGGGAAGAAATCTACGGGTGGAATATAGATTATCTGACTACCATATATCAAGAGAATAATCCCGGCGCGCCGATTACAGAAGAAGTGTTGGAGGATTTTGACGGAGAGATTTTTGGTCCTTGGGCTGTACATTTTCAATACACGTGGTGGGAAGGCGCCCTTACAGGAGAAGATCAACTAAGACGACGTATTGCACATGCACTCAGTCAGATTCTAGTTATCTCTATCAGATCTTCCTTGCAAGATCATGCAGAATCCTTTACTGGATTTTATGATATACTTATGGCGAATGCCTTTGGATCCTATAGAGATATTATGGAAGAGGTGACACTGAGCCCGTCTATGGGAGTCTATCTTAGTCACTATAATAACCCCCGTGAGATACCTTCAGAGAATCTGCATCCTGATGAAAATTATGCAAGAGAAATTATGCAGTTATTTTCAATAGGACTTTATGAACTTAATAATGATGGTTCTAGAAAAAAGGATAGTAATGGCAACGATATACCTACTTATAATAACGATGACATAGGCGAATTAGCCAAAGTTTTTACGGGTCTGGGGCCTGGTGCGGTGATGGAAAATCCTTGGGTAGACTCTCCGTTTTTTGGAATGGACTTTTACATAGCGGACAAGCTGGAGCCGATGAGGATGTTTGAGCCCTTTCATGAGCCTGGAGAAAAAATTCTTTTAGGAAGAGACACTATTCCAGCGGGGCAGGATGGTATGGCAGATATACGTCAAGCTTTAGATTTTCTTTTTAATCACCCTAATGTTGGTCCTTTTGTTTCTCGCCAGTTGATACAGAGGTTGGTTAAGTCTAATCCGACACCAGGGTATATAGATAGAGTAGCGACGGTCTTTAATAACAATGGTTCTGGAGAAAGAGGTGATATGGGTGCAGTAGTGAGAGCTATACTCTTTGATCAAGAGGCTCGATCTTGTATTGACTTATTGGCAGACGATAATGGTCAACTCCTAGAACCTCTCCTTAGAAAGACACATTTAGGTAAGGTTTTTCCTCTTGCTTGTAGTTTCGACTCTCTATACGTAGTAGACGGGGATACATTAGACAGAGCACCCTGTCCAGAGATCAAGCATTGGTTGACAGGGTTTGAGGAAGTGGAGTTATTTCGACAAGCATCGATGGCAGCGCCTTCTGTATTCAATTTTTATTTGCCTGATCATCAGCCAGTGGGTGATTTTGTAACTCAAGGTCTAGTCGGTCCTGAATACAAGATTCATGATAGTACAACAGCTATCAATTATGTCAATGCTATGCATGTTGTTACTTTATGGGACTACTATGGAGCATCTTGGGAGAGAGAAGTCAGGCCTAATATTGGTGCACTTTCTTTAGATACTGATATATTATTTGAGATGGTAGACGATCCAGAAGAGTTGTACAACTATCTGGATATTGTCTTTACCCGTGGACAACTTACGGATGAGACACGTGCATCTTTGAGGACCTTTTTTGACAGTCAACCCAACTGGGTAGAGGATTGGCTCAAGGTGAGAGGTGTAATGAATTTATTGTTGGTCTCACCAGACTATACAATTCTTAAGTAACCTTAATCAAACAAGAAACAAATGAGCAAACATATATCAAGAAGAAGTTTCCTTAGAACGTCAAGTTGTGCAGCACTTGGATCTACAACACTTTTGTCTACTTTGACGAATCTGAAGTTTATGAACGCCGCTTCTGTGGCCAATAGTTCTACCTTATTGTCAGGAGACTATAAAGCACTTATCTGTATCCTTCTGCAAGGTGGAAACGATTCTCATAATATGCTGATACCGAGAGAAGAAAGCGAGTATGCACATTATGCTACGTCTAGAACGCAAGTAGCCATACCTAGAGATAGTATACTTTCTCTCAATGGAAGCAACTATGGTCTGCATCCCACAATGACTGCGGCCCAGCAATTATACAATAATGGAGAGCTGTCTTTTATCTCCAACATTGGTACTCTAGTGCGACCTACAGACAAGCCATCAGCGCTCAGCGAAATCAATCTACCGCTGGGACTCTTTTCGCATTCTGATCAAGTCCAGCAGTGGCAGACGTCCGTGCCTGATAGTCGATCGAGTATAGGTTGGGGTGGTCGTATAGCGGATATGATGAATAGTCTCAATGATAACCCCAATGTATCTATGAATGTCTCTCTCTCTGGAACAAATATTTTTCAGACAGGTGAAAGCTCTATAGAATACTCTATAGATCGTGAAAACGGAGCTACAGGCATCTTAGGTTATGATGAGGTCAATAATCAGTATCTCTCGTTGAGAAATCAAGGTATTGATAACATTGTAGATGCTAATTATGCAGATATCTTTAAGAAAACCTATGTTGATGTTATCAAAAATTCTAGAGATGCTAGCGCTATAGTTTCTGATGCACTGATGAATGCACCCTTTGTTGATGATCTCTTTGTTTCTGATACGGAGTTGTCAAATTCTCTGCGAATGGTCGCTCGTATGATTGGGTCAAGAGAACAGTTAGGCGCTAAGCGACAGATCTTTTTTGTACAAGTAGATGGTTATGATAACCATGATGATCTCCTTGCTCAACATACAATTTTGCTCAATGAATTATCAGAGGGCTTATCAGAATTAAATGCAGCACTTAAGCGTATAGGCGCTCACGATTGTGTGACGACTTTTACTTCATCAGATTTTGGTAGAACTTTGACTTATAATGGTGAAGGTACTGATCACGCTTGGGGAGGCAATGTACTTGTAATGGGTGGCCCTGTACAAGGTGGCAACATTTACGGAGATTATCCATTGTTAGAGTTAGCGGGCGAGTTAGAGCTAAGCAATAATCCGATGTATAGTAATGGCATTATGATTCCGACCACTTCTGTAGATGAATATTTTGCAGAGTTGGCTTTATGGTTCGGCGTTGCGCCGAGCGAGTTGAGTACTATATTTCCTAACATAGGTAACTTCTACAATACTAGTGGAGGAACGATGCCGATAGGATTTATAGGGTAATAGAAAAAACCACATTAATATAAGGCACGATTCCGTTTGGGGTCCGTGCTTTTTTATTAGGTGATATTTTTATGATTCATTGCTAAAGACGTTTTCCTTTATATCCGCCCACTCGGCCTTCAGTATGCTGTAGTATAAAGTATCTCTTCTGTATCCATCTGACATTGTGGTATGCCTTCGTAGCGTGCCTTCATAGCTCGCTCCGAGTGCAAGAATGGCTTTCTGCGATTGTAGGTTTCTCTTATCAGTTTTAAATTCGACTCGCTCTGCTTCTAATTTTTCAAACGCATTTTGCAACAGTAAAAATTTGCAAGCTCGATTGAGGCCTGTTCTATGGGTGGCGGGGTCTAGCCAAGTGGAGCCTATTTCTAATCTCTTGTCTTTTTCAGAGATATTGAGATAACTGGTGCTGCCTTTGTATTGCTGCGATAACTTACCATAAATCACCCAAGGACTTTTTGTTCCTGCTGATTGCAGACGCAGATTGTTTTCAAAATATTTTTTCAATGCTTCCTCACTACCAAAAGCAGGCGGAGAGTATTGTAATAAGTCGGGGTGTGCTAAGCAGATAGGTAGTAAAAATTCAAAATGCTTCCACGCTAAGGGCTCTAATCTTACACGATCGTTTTCTAGTTGTTGATGGACATCTACCCACATAGCTTAGATTCTTTCTATGACCATATTTAGTGACCAGATAAGTATGAGAGCAGAGGTAAAGAGTACTAGTGGTTTCTTTGATTGAGGTATCAATTTGGTGATGATAAAGGAGACAAGTAAGACTGCAAGAACAATGAGAACTTGTGCCAATTCTACCCCTATATTAAAGGCAAAGAGTGGAAACAACAAATCGTCTTTTCCAAGGATAGCTTTGAAATAATTTGAAAACCCCATCCCATGAATAAGGCCAAAGAGCAGAGCAGATCCATACTTCAACCTATTGCTTCCGGTAGAATTCTCGGGCCTAAACAAATTGTAGGCAGCTGTGTAAGCAATCGAGGCGGCAATCAACATCTCCACCCACTGGCTATTCACTTTGATGATGTCTAGACTTGCTAGTGCTAAGGTTATCGAATGCCCTAAGGTAAAAGCGGTAGCCAATATCAATACCGCTCGCCACTGAGCAATAGAGTAAGTGATAACCAAAGCAACCAGAAATAGAAGGTGGTCCAACCCTGCCAGATCTAGTATGTGTGTTGTACCTAACTCAAGATATGTCTTAAACATAATGTCGTAATCTGCTTAGACGCTAATATCCACATTATTTAGATTACAGTTGTAGGTGGGACTTCTGTTAGCTTTTTATTCTATGGCATCAAAAAGCTCATCGATGTAAAAATTCCTATTGGTTACATTATAAGCAACTCTACAGCCAGAAGTGCCACTATTCATTAAGCTCAGACAATTTCCTTGAGAGTCCGCCATCTCTCTGTGACCTTGAAATAAAACACAATGCCCCAACTCGTGGAAAACAACATATTCTCTTATTAGGTTGGAGCTGTTGTTCCAAAAGTTCTGATCTATAGTGACATCATGATCATGTGCACCATATACACAGACCCCTGCCACACCCTCTTCAGGTATGTCCTCTATCGTGCCTGTAACTTCAAGGAGGTTGAGGTCTAAGTCATAGCCTCTCAATAAGGCCTCTTGTTCAAATTTTTGAAAATGCACCCATAAGTCTCTATCTACTAAGGGATAGATTTGGCTATTAGCCAATTCAACATCTTCGATTCCATTGCTCAGCTGACAAGCGGATAGATAGAGTATAGTGATTAAGATTAAAGGGAAACCGTATTTGGGAGTATTTGAGATATTACGATACATACTTAGACTTTTTGATGGGTTAAGATTTCAAATCAAGCTTCAGTGTACCGTACGCGTATAAATGGAAGTTTTGATAAGAACTCAAATGTCCAAGCCAATGTTGTAGGTCGCCTACTCTTTTAAGATAGGCTTAAGGTCTTTCATATACATCAATACAAATAATACAAATAGCCCTAAGTGGGTAGCCAAGGCCTCTTTGGGATAGATGAGACCAGAAGCTCTATAGCTCAGTATGGCTACTACAGCATGAAAAAACATCATAGAGAGGTAGATAGAGCGACATAATCCTTGGTCGTGATAATATTTGAAGCACAGCAAATTTGTAATGCCGAGTACGCTAATGGATAGTCCATAGAACTGGTAGGTGCTCTGGACCTCTATGAATAGCATCGCTGGATTCTGATAGGTAATAATACCTGCAAGAAGCTCGACAATTCCACTGATAAGAAAGGCCCATTTCATATTGGGGTCTAATATCACTAAATTCGGCAGTACAAACGAATTGTGCAGATGAAGGCTTCAAAGAAAAACGAGAAAGAACAAAAAATCATAGTAGCAGCAGAGACTGTATTTAGTCAGGTGGGCTTCACCAATGCTAAGATGGAGGATATTGCTAAAGAAGCGGGGATAACCAAGGTGACACTCTACTCTTATTTCCAGAGCAAGGATAACCTACAGCTGGCCATCACGCATAAGGCGCTGACTATGCTCATAATACGCTACGAACAGACGATTTCTAATAATAGTGGTCGATCTGGTCTTGATAGTACGATTGATATGTTCAATATCTTTGTAGAAGTCTGCAAGGAGAACTTTCTCTATTCAGAAGCTTTGATGTCTTATTTTGCACTTATACGATCTTCCGCCCACGGCGCCAACAAAGAAAAGCTTACCGAAGGCATCAATGAGAGTACCTATTTCAAACGTGTACAAGAAATCCAGAACGTTCCTTTTAAGTACATCGTCAAAGAGATCAATCGTGGTCGTTCAGATGGATCTATAAAAACGGATGTCGATCCGATGTTGCTCACACTGGCAGGATGGACTGCGTCTATCGGTTACGTCAAGTTATTGTCGGCCTCTGGAGATCAGATGCAACCCCTGTTCAATGTAGATCTCCAGCTTTTGTGGAAGTTACATATGCAGAATGCCATCAATGCCCTTAGCCCAGCAAGTACCTAGTTATTATAGAGTCGACACCAATCTTTGTAATCTCTTTTGTAGTTCTGCCTTACTGATCGACGAGCACGCATGACATTCATCTAGATACACCATACCTAGATATGCAGCACTCTTGCGAAAAGGAAGATAAAAAGTGTCTTCTACGTTATCATCGTTGCTTACGCTAAGTACAGCCATAATTTTGGAACGGAAAAGTCTTCCCGTTTCTTTCTCTTTGTACAATAGATCAGAAATTCTATCTAGAAAAACCTTCATATGCCCACTCATCGTATACCAGTAGACTGGAGTGGCTAAGACAATGACCTCATAAGTAGAGAGCACTTTTGTGATAAGTGGGAAGAAGTCATCATCAGCGTTATTGAACCCGTAATCAAAATGACCAATATTGTAATCTAATAAGTCTATAAGATCATAACCGGAAAGTAATTTTAGACTGTGGGCATACCTGCTTGTGTCTCCATCGCTTCTAGCACTTCCTTGTATAATGACACCTTTTTTCATACAATGAAGATAGAGTGCCTAGTAGAAGTGGTAGCCATTTAGGGTAAATAAAAAAAGGGACAACAATCACGCTTCATGGGACTAAGCTAGGAATAGACCAACCAACACTATTTTGTTAGATAGACCCTTATAACTTTGATGCGCGACTATTGTGCCCTAAAAAAATGTAATTGAGTAATACTTCTTTGTTCACTAATAAAACAGAACCTTTATTCAATTACTTACCAAATAAACTAACTAATCAACTTACTAAATAAAAACTACTTTTCTTGTTGTGGAACCTGGGCTAACATCATAGCCTCCTCGGTTACTTTTGCTATAGATTTTTTTCTGTGGTAAGCAGAAATAACATCAGCAGTAGACAACTTTTTTGTGTCAGTGGGAGACTCTATTTTGACAAGGGTCTTGACGAAGGTGTCATCTACTTCTTGCCCATAGGCTTCCATATAATTTTTTAATTGAGTAGATACAATAGATTGTATCTGTTCTCCATCTAAGATAACTTCCGTAGGCTCTCCGTTAATGAGAATGACTTGCTGAGCAGTGATGGAGTCGTTGTTCAGAAATACGGATAGGAGTAGGCACAAGATGCCTAGTTTAGGTGATTTCTTCATGAGATTATAATTTGTTCCACAGTCCAATAAAAAATGGGGAAAGACTGCTTGATTATAAAACGTATGAAACCTTAAAAACGATGCAAGCTATTTTAGAAAAAATAACTTGCATCGTCTTAACCCTTGTGTTTGTTAGGTTGCTGGACTAAAAAATAGGGGTATTCCCTAGTCGTTATTTTTTGTAAGCTTTCTTGATGAGGTCAGGAAAGGTCTTTATAACCTTTTCTACCTTGGGTCTACTCACATTGGCGACATAGCCTTGTCTTGGATTGTATTCGTAATAGTTTTGGTGATAGCCTTCTGCAACCCAGAATTCTTCGTAAGGTTCTACTTGAGTGACTATTTTACCTGGCAATTTCCCTGATGCATCCAGCATCTTGATCTTCTTTTCTATCATCACTTTTTCTTCTTGTGACTGATAGTAAATAGCAGAACGGTATTCCTCTCCTTTGTCAGGCCCTTGTCTGTTGAGAGTGGTAGGGTCGTGCGCTACAAATAAGACATCCAATAAGGTTTCGTAACTCACTTTTGCTGCATCATAATAGATGTAGATGGCTTCTGCGTGGCCCGTAGTGCCTTGGCCGACTTGACCATACTCTGGATACTTGGTATGACCTCCAGAGTAGCCACTTATCACATCTACCACTCCCTCTATCCGCTCAAAGGCGGCCTCCGTACACCAGAAACATCCTCCGGCAAAAATTGCTTGAGCATAATTACCCAGTTCGTGCTGCTCTATGTACTCCTTAACAGGGAAGGTCGATTTATTATTAGATTTGATGAGGGTGGGGCTTTCCATCTTCTTAGATTTGCCCTTGAGTGCTTGCGCATTGGTGCAAGCTGATATGTTGAAAATGAGGCCTGCCGTCAGGAGAGCTATCTTATATATTCCTTGTAATTTCTGCATTGTAATCAGTTTTTTTAATTGATAATACTAACATATTCAGAAGCAGATACTTATGCATTAAGTTGAAAAAAGAAGTGTTATTTAACTGAAAATTAAGTTGTTACAACTTGTCTCCTTACTTCTGTCTCCATTTATTTGCCCTTGATTCCACTTGGCTAATATTATTTTAACTAACCAATAATTAAAAATTATGTTGCGAAAATCAATAATGACTCTCTGTCTATCTTGTTTATTGATGGTCTGCGTGAGCGCCCAAGAAAAAGTCTATAGGGCAAAAATCTCAACTAATCTCGGCGATATGATTATCAAATTGCATAATGATACGCCAAACCATAGGGACAATTTTATCAAATATGCCAATAATGGATGGTTTGATGGGACGCTATTTCATAGAGTCTTGCCCTTCTTTATGGCTCAGGGTGGAGACCCTAACTCTGTCGGCGCTACACCTGAGAAGGTTTTGGGCTCAGATAGATGTGATAAACTCGATAATGAGATCAGAAGACACTATTTCCATAAGAAAGGTGCTCTAGCTTCTGCCCGCCTCCCAGATTCTGTCAATCCTACCAAGCAGTCGAGTGCTTGTCAGTTCTTTGTTGTTCAAGGATATAAGTTGACAGATGCCCAGCTCGATGGTATGGAGACAGCTAATTTTAAGTTTTCGGATATAGCGAGAGCCTACTATAAGACGATCGGCGGCTCACCTCACCTAGATATGAATTATACTATTTTTGGCGAGGTAGTAGAAGGCCTGGAGGTCATAGATCTAATCTGCGCCATGCGTACTGGAGGTAAAGTAAGAGATAGACCCAATACAGATGTAATTATGCACAGTGTCACTATGCTAAAAGACTAGCCTTAATACTGATGAATGAAGCTATAAAGAGCAATCTTCTAATTCAGGGGGTTGCTCTTTTTGTTTTCTATACTTTGACAAATTTCTCTATAAACACATCTCCAGAAGACGTTTTGAGATGCAAGAGGTAGGGTCTTTGGCGGTCGAGTTTAGATATGTCTAAGACGGCCTCTTTACTTTGGAGAGCTTCCCACTTTTCTACATTGATACCGACCTCAGTCATAATAATGACGTCCTCTATACTGTCTTCCAGATACCCTCCTAATTCTAGCTTTAGTTCGTTGGTCGGTTGCTCAGGATCTATAGATAAGGTGATATCCGCTTCGCCATTATCTACCTCTACTTCACCAAATATGTAGGTCTGAGAATGTCCAATGGTTGTAAGGCCTAGAAACGCTAGTATCAAATATGTGGTTAATCGTATCATACTCTCTTCGTCAAATTTATTTTAATAGGGTCTACACCCGATAATCCAATAATCAATCCACAACTCGCTTAACAATGTAACCTATCATACATCAATGTCGATAGTACTCCGTGTGTGTCTAAGTTGTAATGATGATCTTAAAGTAAGCCCATAGCTCAGAAAATATTGTACGCAGACCAAGGGTAGACATTTTTACATTGTCTCTGCTTTTGACATCAAGGATGATAACTTCTTTGCTTTTACGCTTAAGAAGTCTTAGGAACTCAATATCTATGAGAAATCGATTGGTCTTCGTTTCTAGAAAAATGGGCTTAATTGACTTGTTAAACCCCTTGAGACCGCATTGTGTATCGTCTGTACCTAGCCTCAGTATAAAGGTGTTGATGGTCTTGAGATAATGCGAAAGCTTGACTCTAAACCAAGGCAGATCTTGATAATATGTTTCATCCCTATGCCCAATAATAATCTCAGTACCTTCCCCATGCATCAACTCGACAAACTCCAACATACTATCTGCAGTGTACGGTAGGTCATGATCTGTGTATAAGAGATAGTCTGCATTGCTTGCTTTTACGCCAGTTCTAAGAGCAAATCCTTTGCCTTGATTCTCTTCATAAGATAACCATTGCGCATTAGGGATGGCTGCCTTTATTTTCTTAGCGCCTTCTGACAGATCGAGACTACTTCCATCATTCACCAATATTAGCTGGGAAGAGAGCTCATCAGACAACTTCTCCTTAAAGGATTTATAGTAATAAATCACGTCCTCAGCCCACTTTCCAGTAGGATTATAGATTGGTATTATGAGGTCTAGTTGCTTAGTGATAAGATACTTATTACCCGAAATTTAACCAAAGTCATTAATTTTCCTTTTGAAAAACAAACAAATATGAAATTGAGAAGACCAAGTGCTGATGAATATGCCCCGTATTTTCAGAAGTATATCGATCAAGTAATGGGATCTGATGTCATCGAACAACTAAAAGACACGTCTCTGGTAGAAGCCCTTGATACACTAACTCCTATCCAGTGGGCTTACCGTTATGCCCCCGACAAATGGTCTGTCAAGGAAGTGATAAAGCATCTATGTGATACAGAAAGAGTCTTTGCTTATCGAGCATTGCGTATAGGCCGTAACGATATGACACCGCTTCCAGGTTTTGATCAGGATACCTATGCGGCAGCTTCTATGGCAGATAATCAGTCATCGGCTGCCTTGATAAGAGAGTTAAGCTCTGTACGATCATCTACGGTAGATCTATATGAGAGCTTTAATGAAGAAGCTCTAGGTAGGGTAGGCGTCGCTGGAGATGCACCCACATCGACATTGGCATTGGGCTTTATGATATTAGGTCATCAGAACCATCACATCAGATTGTTTAAGGAACTCTACGGATTATGGGGCTAAAAAAACCTACATCTGGCGCCCAATATGTCCAAGACCATCCGCATTGGTCTGCGGGCCTGACTATTCTGAGAGAATTGCTCTTGGATACGGAGCTGGAAGAAAAGATAAAATGGGGCATCCCAGTCTTTTGCTTAGAGGGTAAGAATGTGGTTGGTGTAGCGGGATTCAAGCATAAGTACGGACTCTGGTTCTATCAAGGAAGCTTTATGAGTGACCCAGCGCATCTCTTGGTCAATGCTCAAGAAGGAAAAACCAAAGGGATGCGGCATATCTACTTTGGTGAAAAGAAGACTATCGATAAGCAGTTAATGGCACAATACATTGCTGAAGCCATCTCCAATCAGAAAGAGGGCAAAATGATCAAGGTAGAGAGACGGGCTCTCGAGATAGGGCCAGAACTAGCGGCAGTGCTCATGGCAAATAAGTCATTTAACAAAGCCTTTCTAGGGCTTAGATTGGCTGTGCAGGCTGATTACGCTGAGTATATCAATTCAGCTAAGCGCGCTGATACCAAAGAAAGAAGACTTCAGAAAATCATTCCGATGGTACTCGAGGGCATCGGACTCAACGATAAGTATAAAAAATAGGCTAGTCGTCGAGTAGCTTATGCTCCATTGTAATTCTTACAAGACCAGCTGTATTTCTAGCATTCATCTTAGCGAGAAGATTACTTCTATGAGACTCTACAGTTTTGAGGGAAATGAAAAGCTTGTTGGCAATCTCTTGTGTCGTATGCTCTTTCACGATAAGGTCTAAGACTTCTTTTTCTCTTCTAGATATCTTGGGGATTTCTTTTTTTGCCTTCTTAGAGCCTGTTCTTTGACTCATCAAGCCTTTCATTATGGTCTCGGTGACATCATCACTGAAGTAAGATTTTCCAGTCAGTACGGTGTTTATAGCCTTGAGTAGCTCATCTCTACCCGTGTTTTTGAGTACATAACCTTTAGCGCCATTATTGAGTATTTCTGTGACGAAGCTCTCTTCGTTAAACATCGATATGGCGATAACCTTGACTTCTGGATGCTTGGCCGTTACGGTCTTACATACATCTATACCACTCATCCCTGGCAGATTAACGTCAAGAAGGAGGACATCAACTTTGTTTTCTTTAAGAAACTCTAGTACAGATGGCCCATCGAGGCACTTACCGATCACATTGATGTCTGCTTCTGTGTCTAAGATTGAAGAAATGCCATCTGCAAACATGGCGTGATCGTCAGCAATTAGGATATTGGTCATTTTGATATCATCTAGTTGGAGTACTTCCATATCTACATTAGGTTTTCAGATACCGAAGTTACTTGATATAAAGGTCTAAAAAATAGGGGTATTCCCTAGCGAAATTTTTGGGTGATTACATTGATTGATTACGCTGCTAATGGTTGCACCTTTATAGTACCAAAGACGGAAGCGTCTCTGACCCAGTATAGACAATAAGTAGTTTTGTTGGTTTTTACATCAGCCTCGTGCTGGTTTGAATAGTTAGTTTGAGTTGGGCAAAGTTTTTTTCTGAATGCAATCTTATTGACATTAGAAGTTAGATTTCAGGCCTCATTGGACCAAAATTCTTTGCTCAACTTTTTTTAACTCTCAGCAAAATGATAAGATAAAGAGGTTATCCTCTAATCCTTTTTTAACTCAGAGGGATTGACTATTGCAAAATTTTAAAAAGAAGTCCTCATGAAGATGTGGACTTCTTTTTTTATACACGTACCTTTCATGACCATATGAAGTCAATAATCCTCATAATTCTTACTGCACTTTACCTCAGTGGATTCGCTGTATCTGCCTTTGGTCAGGCCTCAGACCAGACTTACGCAACTCTTACGCAAGCATTGGATAAGGCCAGAGATAAAAACGACTACCCTTCGCTCGCTCAGGCCTACTACGACCTGGCTATGTACGAAGAAGCCATCAATAACAACTTAGAGTTATCCTTTCAGCAATTATCTCGGAGTCTAGATTACTATGAGTTGTCTAGAGATAGTGTTGGCATCTCGGATTGTAAATTCAATATTGCTCGGCAGCTTCTAGATAACGGTATGTATGATGAAGCTTATGCACGCCTGCAAGAGCTACAAACTTATTATAGAAACGAAAGCGATGCTTCCAGTCTAGCGAAACTCGACCTACAGCGTTACAGATTCTTTTTTGATAAAGTAGAGATGGACTCTTGTGAGGTGATACTCAATCGTCTTTCTGGATATTTTGAGACCCAAGAAGATTACGAACTCCGCGTAGATTACTTACCTCTCAAGGTTTCTTATAACGAGTTACTCAAAGATTATAACCAAGCCCTTATCGACGCAGATGCTTGTGTTGCCGCCAGTGTCAATAATAATAACGCGTTGGATAGAGCTGACTGTCTCATAAGTAGAGGTCGTGTGCATCTGAGATTACAACAATATACGTCTGCAATTAAGGATTTTAGTGACAGTCATCAGGTTCTGCGAGAAATTCCTTACAGTACGGGTCGTCTAGAGATATACAAATTGATGTCTGAGGCTTATAAGAAAATAGAGCTTCCTGATCTTGCTTATAGTTACATAGCTAAGTATTCTGCCTTGCAAGATAGTATCCTCAATGAGCGCAGGATTATAGCTGTCAATAACTTAACGTATAAGTATGAGTCGAGAGAGAAAGCCACAGCCATCACTCTCCTCGAAAAAGATAAAGAACTGGTCCAAAGAAGTAATGACCAACAACGCCGTGCCCTAGTAGTGTTGGGCATCTCATTTTTAGGGCTTTTATTGGGTATCTACTATATCGTGAAGTTTTATTCTGATAAGATTAAAAATGCTCGGATAATAGAGTCGCAGAATCAGCGCATCAACCAACAGAAAATTAAGGAGCTAGAGGATGAATTGCAAATCAACTCGATGCAGTCTATGATTGCGGGACAAGAAGTAGAGCGAGAACGCATTGCTAAGGATTTACATGATAGTCTCGGGGGGCTGTTGTCCACGATTAAGTTACAAGTGGAGCGGATCCCAGGTAGTGTCAGTGGTGCCTCTCGTAGTCCCGAATTAAATAAGGCGACGGACTTACTAGATGTTGCGGTGTCAGAAGTACGGACCATCTCACAGGATTTACAGCCAGGAGCGCTTAAGCGCTTAGGTCTCGTTCCTGCCATTAATGATTTGGTCAATAGATACCAGTCAAGCACTGGTCCCGAAATTAGTTTTCAGCACTATGGTATTCCATCTGTTTTGGATCAGAACTTAGCACTCAGCATTTTTAGAATTGTCCAAGAGATTCTCAATAATGCTATCAAGCACGCAGACGCTTCGGAGATATTTGTTCAGCTCAATAAGGAAGAGGAAGCCTTGGTGATTCATGTCGAAGATGATGGTAAGGGTTTCGATCCTGATAAAAAGTATAAGAGTATGGGGCTGGAAAATATTCGCTCTCGTGTCAATTATCTCAAAGGCTCCTTGGAGATAGATTCTAGACAGGGTATCGGTACTTCTTTTATCATTCACATTGGTATTAAGTGAATTCGATTCAGCTAGATGGTCTTAGGCTGCCTTCGCCTATAGAGGCCTTAGGGCTGCATCCATCTGGTGTAGAGTTGTATGTCAAGCGGGAGGACTTGATTCATCCTGCTTTTGGCGGTAATAAGTGGCGGAAGCTCAAGTATAATTTATCGGAATACAAGTTAGGGGAGTATACACAGTTGGTCACTTTTGGCGGGCCTTTTAGTAATCATATTGCAGCTGTGGCACAGGCTTGTCGTATTGAGAAAATTCCCTGTGTGGGCCTTATTAGAGGGACGTATGTGGATGCAGACAATCCTACTCTTATCGCAGCACAGAAGGCAGGGATGCGCTTGATCCATTTAACCAAGGAGGCCTATAGGGAGAAGGAAGCTGCTGCTGAGGTACGCCAGATTTTATCAGAGTTTTCTAGACCTTTTGTCGTGCCGGAGGGTGGCGGCAATGCCTTGGGATTTAGAGGTTGTACTGAGATATCTCAAGAGATCATTGCACAAGGGATAGCTTTTGATGCTGTTGTGATTCCTTCAGGAACGGGCACTACTGCGGCAGGGATGATTGCCGCTTCGCAGACAGAAACTCTTGTGGTCAATGTGCTCAAGAATCCCTCTCTTACAGATGTTATTGCCCATCAGGTGCCTAGTGATAAGCGCTGGCAGATTTTATCGGAATATCATTTTGGTGGTTTTGCGAAAGTGGATCAGGTCTTAATAGATTTTATCAATAGCTGTTCTGTGGAGTATGGTTTTCAGCTTGATCCTATCTATAACGGAAAGGGCTTTTACGCTACTCTTGATTTGCTGGCCAAGGGCAGATTTCCTAAGGGCTCCAAGGTGCTCTATATCCTCACTGGTGGTATACAGGGTATTACGGCTTATAATTATCGTTGCAAAAGGGAGGCGCTTAGGATTAAGTAATTTTGAATATTATATTGGTCATAATTTCCAATATTCTATAAATTGACTAATATAATTTACATTATAGCCATTTTGGCCAATATTGTATAGTATACTTGACATTACGATGTATTTGTTGTATATTGACTAATATAAGAGTCATTATATGTTTAATACAACAGAAATAAAGGATGTCAAGGTTAAGCTTGGTCAGTTGGTCAGGCGCCTCCGCAAGCAGCAGAAGCTTACGCAGGTACAGATGTCTCACAATCTAGGAGTGTCGAGAGCTACTCTCAATAACTTGGAGGCTGGCAAGAATTTTACTATCGATACACTCTTCAAGGTGCTCAAGGAGCTGCAGCTCTTAGAGACTCTAGATGATGAGTTGGATAGGGTGGCGGCCTCTTTGCTGGGGAGTTCCATAGCCCGTAAGTCTTATGATAATCCACAAGCGTCAGGTAATTGGTCAGAACCTAAGCCGCTCTACTAGATGCAAAGCAGGCAGGTCATCGGGGTGCACTTATTTGGTATTGAGCTGGGTCGTATCGGCTATGATGTGGATAAGGCAGTGGCGTCATTTCAGTATAGCCCTAGTTTTCTAGAATCTAATCAGCTCAAGGAAGTGTTTCCATATACGGGACATATCAGACGGATACCGCAAGTACAGGTATTTCGTCAGTTTTCTTCGGGTGCATTTAGGGGGTTGCCGCCACAGTTTGCAGATTCTCTTCCAGATCTTTTTGGTTCTATGATATTCAAGACGTGGCTAGATGCAAGAGGGGAGAGGGACATTTCTGTGATAGAGCAGCTCGCCTATGTAGCGGATAGAGGTATGGGTGCCCTTTCTTATGCGCCTGCTCAAGATTTGCCGACTACAGCCACTATAGATCTCGATGAGATAATTGAGATTCTAAGAGCAGTAATGGATAACAAGAAGTCTACAACTCAGAAGAAACTGAGCACGGCCGCCCTCGTCAATATTTTCAAGATAGGTAGCTCAGCTGGTGGGGCTCGTCCCAAGGTCCTTATCTCTGAGCACAAGCGCACTGGAGAGGTCCTCCCAGGTGATTTAGAATCTTCTGAGGATTATCATCACTACTTGGTCAAGTTGGCGATGGATACAGAAACTTTTCCGAGAGAGATTATCGAGTATGCTTATCACTTGGTGGCTACAGAGACATTGGGGATAGATATGATGGGTTCCAAGTTGATTGACAATAAGCATTTTGCGACGCTACGATATGATCGGCAAGAGGGGGAGAAGCAACACGTATTGACCGCCTCGGGTTTGACGGGTTGGGATTTTCAGGATCCCGCCACTTCCTCTTATGAGAATCTATTTAGGTTGTGTTCTTTCTTGAAGATTCCCCAAGCAGAAATGGAAGCCCTCTATAGACGGATGGTCTTCAATGTCATCTTTAGAAATACGGATGACCATATGAAAAACCACGCTTTTGTCTACAGTAGAAACGAAGACCGTTGGCATCTTGCTCCTGCATATGATCTGACCTATGCACTCAATCCCTTAATGGATTTTCGTCGCGCCAATCGGGCCTTGTCTATCAACGGAAAGCGTTCTGAAATTAACCAAGCTGATTTGGTAACGATAGCGGAGGCCTTCACCATAAAAAATGCAACCGGTATCATTCAAGAGGTGAGCGAAGCTATCCCGGTACTGGCTCATCATTTGTCTGAGCTAGAGGTGCCTCATATAATTAGGGAAAATGTGCTAAAAAAGGTGAGTGCGATTGGCTAAGTAAGCCCACCTAATAGATACTGCTCTATCACTTGCGGATAGTGCTTGTGCTCCAGGGCCAATACTTTCTGTGCTATGATATCTGGCGTATCCATCGGCTCTAACGCGACTTCCGCTTGGAATAAAATCTGTCCTTCATCATAGTGCGCATTGACAAGATGGATGGTCGGGCCTGAGGTCTTTTCGTTGTTGTCAAAGACAGCTTGATGCACGTGGTGGCCATACATACCTTTGCCGCCATACTTCGGTAAGAGGGCGGGATGGATGTTGAGGATGGCGTCCGGATAAGCTTCTACAAGATGTGTCGGGATCAATAAAAGGAAGCCTGCTAAGATGATTAAGTCAGGCTTATACTGGTCTAGGGTTGGAATGAGAAATTCCTTATTGCTCAGCGCTTTTTTACTGATAACTAGCGAAGGAATATCGTGGCTGTCAGCACGCTGTATTACGCCAGCCTCTTTTTTGTTGGTGACAATGAGAACGACTTGAGCAAGGTCACTTCCTGAAAAATAATTAATGATTGCCTCTGCATTAGAACCTCCTCCTGAAGCGAAGATGACGAGACGTTTCTTAGTTGGGGTCATCGCATCTTGGCGTAATCCGAGGTACGAGCTGGGTCCATTTTAACCATCATATCGTAGACCTTGGTTTGTTGGCCTTTGTCACCACCCTTGAATATCTCGATGATTTCCTCTCGCTTGCTGTCACAAAACATCTGTATGATACCACTATTGAGTATAGCTGTATTGACTTGATTGGTCGCCGTAATGGCACTAACCATTATGGCTCGAGACTTTCCAGCGTCCGAGTGCATATTGTCTAAGCTCTTAAGATGATACTCATAGATCGCTTGTCTATAAGGTCGTGCTCTCGGATCCAATAGGTTTTCTATGACATTGAATCTCGATGTAGGAGATCTCACATTCTGGTCCCAACCTGTTCCTCCCGAAACTGAGGCAGGTACATTATTGATGATATTCTGTGCAATCTGAAAATAGGGGTCACCACCATACGACTCAAAAGTGTCGTGATCATAACCCAACATCATATACGCATAGAAAGTACAAAGTGAGGACAGAGGATCTATATAACTACCTCTACTGTTTTGTATAGGCTGGTTCTCTACATAGGAAATGGTTACACCTTTGTCTACATAGTTGATTGTCTGTGACTTATAATTAGAATTGAACACAGGTCGTATGGCCTGAACAAAGAAATCTGCCGTAAAAGTTGTCGCACCGAGTTCTTCTGTTATCGTAATATTGATATTGCCTTCTATCTTTTCATGATCTTCAAATTCGTTATCAGTCCACTTGGTATTGTTGAAGAAATTGAAAGCTTCCTTTTCTAGGGTCTGAAACACCTTGGCATCTACCAATTGGAGACGCGGCGCAGCTACGGTTACATTGAGATTAAACTCTTGTGCCTTTACATTAATGGTCAGGAAAACAAGAAGAAGCGCTATCAGTGCTGTTTGATTTGATTTCATATTCAGATTCTACGTAGACTTAACGTATTTATGGACAAAAGTATTGACTATATCTGTAGCAACTGCCGTTTTTGATTTCAATTCGTAAGGAGTCCTGCCGCCTTCCTTATCAAAAATCGTGATCTTATTGGTATCTCCCTTAAATCCTGCCCCTTTATCCCGTAGTGAGTTGAGCACAATCATATCAAAATTTTTCTTCTTGAGCTTCTCCTTGGCATATTTCTCAGCATCCTTGGTCTCTAGTGCAAAGCCGATATGGATTTGTTTGTCGGTCTTGTCTTTACCCAAGGTAGCAGCTATATCTCGCGTCTTGGTTAACTCTAAAGTAAGTGTATCGCCAGTCTTCTTGATCTTTTCTGTAGCCAACTGAGCAGGTCTGTAATCCGCCACAGCTGCTGCAAAGATACTGATATCAGACGTCGCGTGTACAGACTGGCAAGCGGCATACATAGATTCGCCATCTGTTACTCTAGTAACGTTTATGTGTTCGTTGTCCACTTGTAGGCGACTAGGGCCAAGTATGAGCTCTACGTGAGCACCTCTGCGGGCACATTCTTTGGCTAGGGCCACACCCATTTTGCCAGAGCTATGGTTGCCTATGTATCTTACGGGGTCTATGGCCTCATAAGTCGGTCCTGCAGTAATAAGTACTTGTTGGCCTTCTAAATCTTGGGGAGCGGCTAAGTCACCTTCTAATCTAGTAACTATAGTCTCAGGCTCAGCCATACGACCTTTGCCTATGAGTCCGCTAGCCAACTCTCCTGTCTCAGCATCTATAAGCGTGTTGCCGTAGGAGACTAGTTTCTCGATGTTGTTGATTGTCGCGGGATGCAGCCACATATCTCTATCCATTGCTGGAGCAAAGTAGACAGGGCACTTAGCGGACAAGTATACTGCGGTGAGTACGGTATCACAGAGTCCATTGGCCATTTTGGCCAGCGTATTGGCAGTAGCTGGGGCGACAACCATCGCATCAGCCCAGAGGCCTAATTCCACGTGGTTGTTCCAGGCATCGCCATCGATAATCTGCGTGTGGACAGTGTTCTTAGAGAGGGTAGAGAGGGTGAGTGGGGATATAAAGGCTACAGCAGAAGGGGTCATAATGACCTTAACTTCTGCGCCTTTTTTGACAAGAAGTCTGACAAGTGTAGCAGCCTTATAGGCCGCTATACTACCGCTTATCGCCAATATTATTTTTGTTCCTTTCAATCTGCTAGCTTTTCCTAGCAATTACTATGCAAAAAGCTTGCTTACTTTTCGTCTTCGTCTAGATCTCTGTACTTGACCTCAAGTTTTCCATCTAGATATTCGTTCATCGCTATCACAGAGGCATTAGGGAGTTTCTCATAGAACTTAGAGATTTCTATTTGCTCCTTGTTTTCTTGGATCTCTTCTATAGTTTCAGAATTGACAGCAAACTCATCTAGCTTGCCATGCAGCTCTTGTTTGATTTCTACAGATAATTGTCTAGCTCTAGAAGAGATGATGGACAAGGTCTCGTAGATGTTGTTTGTTTCTTTTATCAATGAATGAAGATCTCTTGCCTTAGCATTAGGATCAATATTCTGAACTTGATTTTTAATATCACTCATTAGCTGAATCTTTTTAATTCTTTATTACAATAGTCGATGATAGACTTGACTTCTCTTTTTTTATCGGACCTGCTGTGTTTCTTTAGAAAAGTATTACAGAGCTCTATAGTTTTTTCTAGTCTCAATTGCATCTTCTCATAGATACTGTTCTTAGACAGCTCTGCACTAGACTTGACAATAAGGTAACGCAGCTCTTCTGCTCTGGCGGTTTCTGGAAAATCCTTTAGCGTATTCTCGAGGCTAGACATAGCCGATTGATAGTTCTTTAAGTCGAAGTAGAGCTTACCTTGCTCATAAGATTTCCTTTCTAATTTGGCTCTCAACTCATCCATCAATTCATTGCACTCATCTACTCGCGGGCTACTCGGGTAGGAATTGATAAAGGTTTGTAGTCCTTCTATAGCTTCTTCAGATGGTGTCTGGTCGAGCTGATAATTTGGCGACATCTTATAGTTGGCGTAGGCAGACATAAAAGCCATCTCCTCTTTCTTGTCAGAGTTGTAAAAGGTCTTGGTAAAGTTATCAAAGTAATAGGCTGCCAAGAGGTACTCCTTCTGATTGTAGTAGGTGTACGTATAGTTGTAAAACAAATCCTCAGCTTCTTCTTTACCTCTATAAAAAGGGATTATCTGCTCATAAAGTGTCTGTGCCTTGTAATACTCCTCATTGGCGAAGAACTCGTTGGCCGCATTTAAGATGGTTACTGGATCATTGCTGGTCCTGACCTTTTCATAAGTGGACTTGCACGAGGTTGTGACAAGTAGAAGAAGCGCAGTAAAATATACGAGAGACCTTATTTTCATAGAGCGGGCAAAGGTAAGTTATTTTGTTGCAATACACAACGACCTCAAATTAACGAACCCTCTGATTATCACTGCTTTATATGTGCTGGAATTAAGATTATTTTAATGGAAAATGGTGCTATGCGACCCTCCACAGGACATCTAGAAGTGAAGCGGGGTTAATTGAGTTGGGCTAACAGAATCATTATAGGGCCGTGGCCGCTGCGTCTTAAGTGCCTTTGTTGCTGATAGTCAGTAAGTTATCCGCAATTATCCTGTCATTGGTCAAGCGTGGCACTTTATTTTGGCCTCCTAGTTTGCCGAGTGAGCGCATATGCTCTCTGAAACTGTCTTCTCTGAGTGTAATCAGTGTGAGAGGCTTGAGGATCTGGCCGTCGATGAGGTCTTTGTAGTAGATGTTCTGGGTACACATCTGAGCATCTAGCGCTGTAGCCACCTGGATGAGATCGCTTGGCACAGTTGTCCACTCTATCAACCACTCGTGATGCGGGAGGCCTCCATCAGCAGGTGTGATCTGTGGTGCTACAGTAAATTCTCTCACAGCAAAGCCAAACGCTTGACTCACCTTGCTCATCGCTTCTTCTACTTCCTTGGCGATGGCATGCTCTCCGAAAGCAGAGATATAATGCTTGACCCGACCACTGACTTTAATCTTGTAAGGATCTAGAGAAACAAAGCGGATAGTATCGCCGATATCATAGGCCCACAATCCCGCATTGGAGGAAATCAATAAGGCATAGTCCTGATCTAATGCCACTTCAGATAAAGACAGCCGTCGCGGTTCTGCTTGCCCCAACTCCTGCAGCGGCACAAATTCAAAATACATTCCTGCATTGGTATTGAGCAGAAGATTGTCTGCGCTATAGTCATCCTGATAAGCGATAAAGCCTTCCGATGCAGGATAGGTCTCTAGAGTCGTCACATCCCCTCCGTGAAAGGCATCCATACTGGCTTTATAAGGGGCATAGTTGACACCACCGTGGATAAATACCGCGAGATTGGGAAAGACTTCCTTGATGGTGGACTTGCCTGTTTTGGCTAGAAGTCGCTCGTAGTACATCTGTACCCAAGGCGGGATGCCGCTGATGAGACGTAGATCTTGATTGTAGGTTTCCTCGACGATGCTATCGAGTTTGTCTTCCCATTCTTCTATACAATTGGTGGCATAAGAGGGCAGTTGATTTCCTTGTGCCCAAGAGGGTATTTCGTGATTAACGATACCGGATAAGCGACCCGTCTGTATGCCGCCTTTGGTCTCGAGGACGGGTGACCCACTGACAAAGATCATCTTCCCATCAAAGATCTTGGCCTTCCGCTGTGCTGTAAAATTGAGAATGGTATTCCGTGCAGCCGCAATGTGGTAGCCAATAGATTCTTTGGAGATAGGAATGTACTTGACACCACTCGTCGTCCCAGAGGTCTTGGCGAAGTACTTGGGGCGGCCGGGCCAGAGTACATCTGAGGCACCTGCGATGATCTCATCGACATATGGGCGCAGGGCTTCGTAGTCTCTGATGGGTACAGATTTTTTGTAGTCGTCGGCTGTCTTTATTTGGGAGAAGTTGTGGTCTTTGCCAAAGCGGGTAGCGCTTGCGGAGGCGATTAGTTTCTGGAGCCATTTCTCTTGATCGTGGACGGCAGAGCGGGCTAGCTTGCGGGTCTGGCTTTTGATGCGTGGCGCGATGAGATTGATGAGAGCAGACTTGAGGGCCATAAAG
>CALBWK010000189.1 GCA_937969415.1 uncultured Saprospiraceae bacterium
AGAAGCGGTAACAACTGGAACAGAGTAGACTTGGTCAGAGGTCTGCCGAGATCAGAAGAGAATCACGCAAGTAACGGCCTGACGCTAGATGCGGCCAACAATATCCTTTACTTGGCACAAGGAGGCCATACCAATGCGGGCTCGCCGTCCAACAATTTTGCCTTTACGACAGAGTATGCTTTGTCTGCTGCGATATTAGAGATAGATCTGGATGTGCTCAATGGTATGTCTATCAAAAATGATAATGTCAACAATGCCCAGTATATCTATGACCTACCGACGCTAGATGACCCTACACGGTCTAATTCTGGAGGACAGGATCAGAATGATCCTTTCGGTGGTAACGATGGTCTTAACCAAGCCAAAGTCATACCGGGTGGACCGGTCCAGATTTATGCTTCTGGATTTAGAAATATTTTCGATGTTTTGTTGACTGAGAGCGGTCGACTCTATACGTGGGACAATGGCGGTAACCCTGGTTGGGGCGGCTATCCAGCCAATGAAGGCGGTGGCGCTGCGACCAATAATTGGATTCCTGGAGAGCCCGGTTCTAATGGGCCAGGGGTTAATGATCCACAGATCAGCAATAGAGATGGCTTGCACTTAGTCAATAGAGGTTATTATGGTGGTCATCCCAATCCTATCAGAGCCAATCCTTCTGGGGCTGGACTCTTTACACATCGCGGAAATGGCGGTGGCGGAGATGGTGTCTGGAGAACCTCTAGGACCAACAATGTCAATACAACCTTGCCCGTTGACTGGCCTCCCGTACCTACAAATTTGGCCAACCCTGTAGAGGGCGACTACCAGACACCTGGCGTAGCCGATCGCTCCCTATTTACCTTGAACTCTTCGACCAATGGCTTGACAGAATACACGGCCTCTAATTTTGGTGGCGCTTTGAAAGGCAATCTACTTGCGGCTTCTTTTAATGGCAGTTTGTACAGAGTGGATCTCAATAATGCAGGCACTATCAATAACAATAATGATGTCAGTGTGGTAGCTTCAGGTTTTGGTGCTGTGCCGCTCGACGTGACGATTAAGTGAGTGGTCCTTAGTTCTATTTACAAGCGACTATCTCAAGCATCAGGAGAACTAGAATTTCTAAAGGAGAAATAGCGGGAAGGGCATATTTCTAAACCAGAAGAAAGGGTGATTTGAAATTTATAAGTTCAAAATAGAACTTGTATTAAGCCTTTCTTTTGGACAGTGTAGAAGTTGTACTTGGAAAGCAATCTCGAGCTTTAAGACAAGTAGACCTGCCCTTCAAGCTCTCAATTCCTCTAAGGAAAGGCCTAATTCTAAGCCATTCTTCCCTTGAGATGTTGCTACTACTTGCACTAAGCCAAGCAATCAACTTACATATATCCACAAACACCAATATCTTCTGCCTTTTAGTTAAAAAACAAATATTTGTTTTGATTCAAGGTATTCTAACCGTATTTACTATATTTACCATAATCACTACTAGTACAGTATAGTAAAGTAGAGTTAAAATGCCATTAATCCAGAAGATCAATACCCTCGATGATATTCAGATGCTGACCAAGCATGAGAAGATCGTTAGAGGTGTATCTGAATGCATCACAGAAAGGCACTTTAGCTTAGGAGATGTCCTACCTTCGGTCAATGAAATGGCCAACAATCTCGGATATTCTAGAGAAACAATAGTGAAGGCCTATAGTGAGCTCAAGCAGAGAGGTATTATACACTCCAAGCAAGGCCTAGGCTTCTTTGTGACCAATAATGATGTCAAGCAGCGTCTTAAGCTGGCACTGATATTATATGGATTTCAGACCTTCCAGCAGGATTTTTACAATAAATTCAGGAAATCACTAGGTAAGCGCTACCAGATAGATGTCTACTTTCACCATAACAACTCTCAGATGTTTGATTCTATAATCAACAACATCAACCTCAAGTATGGTAAGTATGTCGTAGCACCTATCCAGTCAGTAGCAGCGCTTGATACCCTTGATATCCTACCGAAGGATAAGTTGATTATTATCGATAGGTATCTCTATATCAATGAAGAGGTTTCTTATATCTCTCAGGAGTTTGAGGATTCTCTATCTATAGTATTTAGCGAACTCAAGGAAAGGATAAGCACCTTCGATGAGATAATACTCTACTACAGAGATGATGTAGATTATCCTGCAGGTATTTATAATGCCTTTATCAAATTCTGTGAGCGAGAAGGATTCAGTGCACAGATTTACAAGGAATATGATAAGGAGCATCTCAAAGAAGGCTGCTTTTACTTTACGATAGGGGACACTGATCTCTGGTTGTTGATTAAGGATGCAAAAGAGGCCGGTATGGAAATAGGAAAAGACCTAGGTATACTCTCTCACAATGACTCTTTAGTTAAGGAAATCATAGAAGGAGGCATTACTACTTTCTCTACAGATTTCGGAAAGATGGCGGTGATGGCGGCAGAATCTATTATGGAAAAGAAAGAGGTCAAGGAGATTATACCCTGTACACTTATCCGTAGGAAATCACTTTAATACAAAAAATAAAAATTTTAATATCAAACAGTTACGTAAAAAACTCTAAACTATTTAAACATGATTCATCAGAACTATTTGCTTTGGTCTCATCCGCCAAAGTATCTCAAAAAGACTATGTCTTTCATGGCCTTGATGACATTATTCATCCAATTTTCATTTGCGCAAAATGTGAGTGGAACCGTGCTTGATGATACCGGTGAGCCGGTCATCGGGGCCAATGTGGTCGTAGCAGGTACAACGGTCGGCACTATAACAGATTTTGACGGAAAATTCAGCCTTGATGTTCCTTCAGATGCCAAAGAACTTACAATTTCTTACCTAGGTTACACGGATATGAAGGTGCCACTAGATGGAAGAAATAACTACAGTATTTCTTTGGCACAGGACTCAGAGCTACTAGATGAGATTGTCGTTGTCGGATATGGAGTCCAGCGGAAAAGTGACCTCATAGGCTCGGTCGCCTCACTTAAGGGCGAAGACATCAAGGGTCTATCTGTAGGAAATCCAACAGCTGCCCTACAAGGTAAGATGGCTGGTATCCAAGTCGAGAATAACGGGGGCGCTCCAGGTGGTGCTTCTAATGTATTCATCAGAGGCGTGGGTTCCTTGACTAATTCGTTTCCACAGTATGTGGTCGACGGTACTTTTGTTAACGATATGCGTTATCTCAATCCTAAAGACATCGAGTCTATAGAAGTCTTAAAGGATGCCTCTTCTGCAGCCATCTATGGTTCTAGAGCCGCTAATGGTGTTGTGCTTGTTACAACTAAAAAAGGTAATGACGATGGGACGACAAGAGTTAGCCTTGATCTCAGAACAGGTACGGAGTCTCCGTCTAAGCTTCTGGACTATATGAATGGAGAACAATTCCAGACTTATAGAAACCAGTTGGCAGAAAATGACGGAACAGGATTTGTGCTTCCATCAGGTTTGCCAAGTACAGATTTTCAGGATTTATCGCTTAACTCAGGTAGCATTCATGATATTGGATTGTCTATTTCGGGTGGAAGTGAAAATTCTAAATTCTTTTCTTCTATCAATTACTTTACACAAGATGGAATTCTTGTAGGTTCAGGATACGATAGATTAAATGCAAGATTAAATGCAGTTTTCAAGCTGGGTAATTTGACAGTCTCTCCTTCGTTGGGATTAGCAAATACCAACTTGCAAGAAAATAATTGGTTCGGATTTGATGGAGCTACGGCACCTATCCTTGCAGAATCTTCGCCAGAAAATCTGGGAGGATTTGAAGCTCCTCGTGCAGATTTTCACGGATTTGGAGGAATCAATAAGTATGCTTTGGCAACTTTAGAAGATAACAATCTGAATCAGAAAAATATCTTAGGTAACATCAACTTCAACTATCAGATTAACGAGAACTTTTCTGCTAAGATTAATCTAGGTGCTGATTATCTCAATGGATTCAGCAGAGTCTGGGTACCTACGTTCAATATGAGTTCTACTGATGCTGTATTCAATGTCAATGAGCAGAATGATCTGACTGAAGTAAGATCAGAAACAGTATTCTCTATGTGGGAGCCGACGTTGAGTTATAATAAGCCGATGAATAACAACAGTAATTTAAATGTTGTAGTTGGTTATGGACAGTACAGAACGGATTCTGATTTCACTGCCGTCTATGGACAGGGAACACCTAATAATGATGTACAAGTTCTGAGTGCAGTAAGTACTTTCTCACAGACAGGAGGAGAATCTGTTACTAGTGCTCTTATATCTCAGTTTGCAAGAGTTAACTACAGCCATGCTGACAGATTTTTATTGCAAGCTACAGTGAGAAGAGATGGCTCTTCTAGATTTAGAGAAGAAGATAGATATGGAATATTCCCATCTTTCTCTGCTGGATGGAAATTACATAATGAGGAATTCTTTAGTTCTAATCTTATCAACAGACTTAAGTTGAGAGCTGGATACGGTACATTGGGATCACAGAATATTCCTGACTTTGCTTTCCAGCCTACTTTTGGCCTGACGTCAGGCGTATCCTTTGGTGGGGCACAAGTGCCGGGTTTTGCTCAGACACAGTTTGTCGTAGAGAATCTTAAGTGGGAGGAAGCGACGACAACCAATATAGGATTGGATGTCGGTCTTAATAATGATAAGTTATTGTTCTCAGTAGAATATTATATCAAGGACATCAAGGATGTTCTAGCTGCAACAAATCTTCCAGGTACAGCGGGTACGGCCCTTCCTGTAATTGATAATGTGGCCAACATCAAGAATTCAGGTTTAGAATTCGAAGGTCTTTACCGAGGTGGTAACAATGATTCTAAATTCAACTATCAGATAGGATTCAACATTGCTACACTAAATAGTGAAGTGACCAGTATTCCTAATGAGATATTGGGTCCTTCTACAGATGAGGATCAGAGAAGAGTCAATAGATTTATAGAAGGAGAGTCTCCAGGTGTATTCTTTGGAAACATTATCGATGGTGTATTTGCTGACCAGGCAGCGGTAGATAACTACCCAGGTTTTGCTAATATGTCAGAGGTTACATCGCAGCCAGGTGATTTTATCAAAAGAGATATCAATGGCGATGGTGTTATCGATGATGGTGACCTGACTATCATTGGTGATCCGACACCAGATTTTACTTACGGATTAAGTTTTGCGGGTAATGCTGGTGCTTTTGATTTTGGACTTTTCTTTAATGGAGTTCAAGGAAATGAAATCTACAACTTGAATAGATATTTTGGAACAGTGTGGGGTGCAGATGACAACAAGTTAGCAGAAGTTGCTAACGCTTGGACACCTACTAATACCAATACAGATATCCCAAGAGCCACTGCTGCTGATCCAGGTCAGAATCGAGATCCGAATTCTTACTTTGTAGAAGATGGTTCTTACTTGAGACTAAGATCTTTAGAGTTGGGTTATACTTTTGGTGATGGAGCATTATTTAGAAGTCTCAGAAAACTAAGAGTATTTGTAACTGGACAGAATCTCTTAACACTAACGGGATATTCTGGTTATGATCCAGACATAGGTTCTACCAATGGTGGTCGTGCCAATAGAGATACTGGGTTCCAAGGATTCAGATCACCGGTTAACCCTATCTTAGGTAGAGGTCTAGATGCAAGAGCTTATCCTAACACGAGAGGTTTTATATTTGGTATTCAAGCTGATTTTTAATCATCACTTTAATTAGCAAAAATGAACAGAAATAAATTTTTATCAATAGTTCTTATCCTTTCGATGATCGGATTCTTTACACAAAGTTGTAATGATGATATACTCGATCAGACAAATGGAAACACCGTAGCTGCCGGCAATTTCTGGCAGACGGAATCAGATGCACAGAATGCTGTAAACGGCATGTTCCATCCTATTACCAATACTTTCTTTTGGGGTAGAATCATTCACACTGGTGCTCTTCTTAGATCAGATGTATTTAACATCAGACCATTTGGGTCTAATACAGCGATGTCAACCTTGCAAGGTGGTCCAGGAGCGGCTCGATGGGACACAGAAATATGGGGAGAACCTTATAAGTGTATCTTTCGTGCTAACGCAATTCTCGAAAACGTTACTAGTGAAATAGATAACTCGGATTTATATCTAGGGCAGGCTTATTTTATGAGAGCTTTCTCTTATTGGTATCTAGTTAACTTATTTCAAAATGTTCCACTCTTAACAGAGACGCCAAAGGTTCAGGAAGATTTCTTTCCGACGCAGTCCAGTCCTGAAGCTGTATGGGATCAGATTATTTCTGATCTTGAGGAAGCAGAAAATAGACTACCTGCAAGTTGGGGGCCAGAAGATGCAGGCCGTCCAACTAGTGCAGCAGCTTCTGCAATGAAAGGAAAATCAGAACTGTATAGAGGTAACTGGGCAGCTGCAGAAGCGGCTTTTAGAACCGTGATCAATAGTGGAAACTATAGCTTGTTACCAGCATCTAGATATGCTGAGAACTTTGGTCAGTCTAACGAGAATAATGAAGAGTCTGTATTTGAACTACAATACCTTGGTGTCGCTTCATTTGCTTGGGGTGCGGATGTACCAGGAGTCGGAACAATGGGTAACTTCCATATTGATTATGCGCCACCTACTAAGTCTCCCGATCTCTCACACTACATCAACAGTTGGGTAAGAGAGGTATTCGAATCTAATGGTGACGAAGTCAGAAGAAATCAGACACTGGCTTATGACTATCCAGGATCAACTGGCTATGGAGGCACAGCTTTCTTAGAAGATTTTGCAGGCGATATTGATCAAGCAAATGCTGATGGTATGGAGCCTATCTTCTCTAGAAAGTATGCTGGACTAGACATAGGTACGAGAGACGAAGTAGATTTCTTAGGAACCAATGTCGGTAACAACTGGAGAATCATCCGATATGCTGACGTCTTATTGATGATGGCTGAGGCGCATAATAATCAAGGGAATACAGGAGAAGCAATGGACTACGTGAATATGGTTAGAGAGAGAGCCGAAGTCACTCCTCTTTCTGGATTGTCACAAGCTGAAATGACGCAAGCGATTATCGACGAGAGAGTTTTAGAGTTGACTGGAGAAGGACATAGATTCTTTGACTTAGTGAGATGGGGTCTAGCTGATGACTATATGGGATCTAATTCTTTACATGGTTCTAATCCTAAGTCATTGAGTGGTGGAGTTTTTGAGACAGGTAAGGATGAGTACTTATGGATTCCTTTGTCGGAGACGACGGCCAATGACAAATTGGTTCAGAACCCTGGTTATTAGTAAGTAATAGTTTTTTCATAGTTAATAAATGGCCATTCTTTTAGAATGGCCATTTCATTATCTTGTACCCTTGAGCATAGTTATACGTACATCATTAGCCATCATCTTCATTCTGACTGCCTGTCAGAGCGATGATCGTAGCGTACAAAAAAATGATAGTTGCTTCTCAGGGGATAACATTATAGAATTAGAATTTCAAAATCTCATCAAATCGGATTCTTTAAGTGTGATAGATTTTCATTATCTATATAATGGTGGTGGAGTAGGCGTAGCTGACTTTAATGGAGATGGTCATCAAGATGTTTTTCTAGGTGGCAATTTGGTCTCCTGTCGTTTATATAGCGGCGATGGTGCCTTCTCTTTTACAGACGTTACAGCGGCAGCAGGCTTGATGACCGATGTATGGGTCAATGGTGTCTCCTTGGTGGATATCAATGCTGATGGAAAGAAAGATATTTACCTCTCAGTGGGTGGACCGGATTGTCAAAAAGCACCCTGTAGTAATCTGCTTTTTATTAATCATTCTACAGAGACAAAATTTGCTTTTGAAGAAGCCGCTGATAGATATGGACTTAACCTCAAGGGTTATAGTCAGCAAGGTCTATTTTTTGATGCAGATAACGACGGAGACTTAGATCTGTATCAAGTCCAAAATTTTGTAGATCCTAAGTCCAAAAATTATCCCCAACCGAAAAGATATTTTTCAAAACAGAGTTTCGATATGTTTTTGGAAAACACCTTTGATGCGACAGGTCAACATAGCTATGAAGATCGGTCTGAAGAATGGAATGTCCAGCTTCCCGGTTTTGGGCTAGGTGTTGCGATGACAGATTTTAATGAAGATGGATTTCTAGATCTATATATTGCCAATGATTTTATCACCGACGATATTCTTTATCTTAATCAAGAAGGCAAGAGTTTTGTTGATTACTCGCATAAATTATTAAAGCATACTTCTTATAACAGTATGGGAGTAGATATAGCCGATGTCAATGGAGATGCTCTACCCGATGTGATGGTTGTGGATATGCTACCTGCTAATAATGGACGTCAAAAAACGATGTTAGGCAAGATGAACTATGACAAGTCACTTCTCAGTCAGAAGGCAGGCTATAATCAACAGTACATCAGAAATACAGTTCAGTTACATAATGGGCAGCAAGGCGATAGTCTTTCTGCTTTTTCTGATGTAAGCTTACTCTATGGGGTGCATCAGACAGATTGGAGTTGGTCCCCACTTATGATGGACTTCGATAACGATGGAGATACTGACATTTACGTCAGTAATGGATACGGGAAAAATATCACAGACCTAGATTTTGTTAATTATAATGCCCAAGCTGTTGCTTTTGGGGATAAGGAGAGCTTTAAGAAAAAAATGAAGGCAGAAGTAGCTTCGCTACCAGATGTATCTTTACCCAACCTATTCTTCACGAGAGCAGATAATGGGACGTGGAAAAAAATCACGGACTTTCCCCCGACGATAACTAACGGGGTGGCTTATGCGGATCTAGACAATGATGGAGACTTAGATCTTGTTCAAAATAATATTAATGCAAAGGCAACTATCCTTGTTAATAATACTAATAAGGATTCTCGACACTACTTGAAGCTAAAATTAAAGGGTAACGTAAATAATACAGATGCTCTTGGCGCAAACGTAAAAGTATATTTAAATAATGGTAATGTTATCAGTCGTAGACAGTCACCAGTGAGGTCTTACCTGTCATCGATGTCAGACGAGTTAGTAATTGGACTTGGAACACAAGAAGTAGATTCACTTATCATACAATGGCCAGGTGGAAAATCGAGCCTCCTAAGTCAAGTTGAGAGAGACACGCTAATGGTTATCGATCAGCATTTATCCACGACACCTCCACATCAAAAGGTGCTTGTTAATAGCTACTGGACACAATCAGTAGTAGCTGAAAGAGATGAAAACTATTCTGGACTAATTAGTCACGATTTTAGCAAACAGCCTCTATTAATGAAGGCTTGTTATAAGGATGAGATTGTAATGGAAGAGGAAGTAGCGGGACAAGGAGTCTATATAGCTAATCTCCAGCAAGCCTTAGTGGAGTTGCGACCACCTTATAATACGGGTTCTCCTCAAGCCATATATGATCTACCCAGAATGCTGGTAACTGATATGTTATCGCAACTTGTCGATGGCAAGAAGTATCTTATGCTAGCAGGTTATAGGGAGCAGTCTGATAGCTCTATATTGATAGTCTTACAAAAAGAAAAAGACAGTCAATGGACTCTTAAGTATCAAAAAGAGCTTAACGCAGGACGGTACACCTTGATAGCCGACAATGAGAGTGACAAGGGAGCTTATCTCACCTATTATCCTAGTCCCCAAACCTACCCTGCTACACCCCAAGAAAAAATGTATACCATAGCCTTAGGTGATCAGGTAAAAGTTGCACCCTTTGCAGCTGAGGCAATCTCAGGTTGCCCGACGGCTATGCTACAAGTAGATCTTACTGGAGATGGAAATAAAGAACTAGCGATGATTGGTGAGTGGATGTCACCTGTCATACTTGATTCATCGGGAAAGCGTATGCCAAGCTGCCTTCAGATTATAGAGAAAGTCGGAAAGGGAATGTGGCAGAGCTTACACGCTGCAGATCTCGATGGTGATGGTGATCAAGATTTAATCTTGGGCAATATCGGACAGAATACAAGATTCAAAATGAAAGAAGGAAAGCCTATGATGATTGTCTCTGAGGATTTGGATGACAATGGCAGGGTAGATCCTTTATTATCGCAATATGATGAGACGGATAGTAAGCTTTATTGTTATCACTCAAAAGATGATATTGCTGGTCAGCTCCCTGTGATTAAGAAAATATATGGCGATTATGCCTCATTTGCTTCTGCAGCATATAGTGAAGTGATAGCGCATCTTGAGAAAAAGAGTCAGCCGTGGACAGCCACTACTGCTACATCTATGGTATTAGAGAATCTTGGATCTTGTAGTTTTAAAATCCACAACCTACCCGAAGAGATGCAGCAGTCTATTATCAATAATATAAAGACACTAGATGTTAATTCGGATGGTCTACCTGATATTATTGCTACGACCAATGTTAATGCAGTAGAGACGCATAACGGAGCTATTGATGCGCTTAATGGTATAACACTTGTCAATGAAGGGAACTTTACATTCAAATCGATTTCTGGTGATAGATCTGGATATTATGTGGAGGAGCCATCTGGAAGTATAATCGTATTGGAGAATGGAAGCTTTCTTGTATCAAGTACTGAAGCTATTTATTTCTTAAAAAATAATTATGAGTAGCGGCATCAGGAGATTTAGTAATAAAAACAGAAAAGAGAGACTAACTGCTGCACAGCAGGAAGTTTACGATCTGGTCGTCATAGGTGGTGGCATTACAGGTGCAGGAATATTGCTCGATGCTGCTCTGCGAGGGCTTAAAGTACTCTTGGTAGAAAAGAAAGATTTTGCTTCTGGGACAAGTAGCAAGTCTACAAAACTTATTCACGGTGGACTAAGATATCTTAAGCAACTAGAATTCGGTCTTGTACGAGAGACTGGTCTGGAGCGCTCTATAGCACACGCCAATGCCTGTCATCTTGTCCATCCAGAAAATATGTTTTTACCGATTGTCCATAATGGTACATTTAGTAAGTGGACGGCGAGTATGGCAATCAGTGTATATGACTTTCTGGCTAAGGTGCCGAGTAAAGATAGAAAGGTCATCATAGATAAGGATGAAGCCTTGGAGATGGAACCACTATTGGACAAGGAGAAAGTCAAATCGGCAATCGTCTATTCAGAGTACAGGACGGATGATGCACGCTTAACTTTAGAGCTTATAAAAGCGGGCAGGCGTCATACAGGCGAGGCTTTTAATTACTTGGAGGCGTCTGACTTTGAAGCTAAGCCCAATAATAAAGGAGTGAAAGTTGTTACCTGTACAGATAGTCTGACTTCAGATACTTATCATTTTCAAACTCGTCAGATAGTTAATGCAACTGGCCCTTGGGCAGATAAAGTACGGTTGTTAGAAAATGATAGCAGTGATACAAATCTGAGATTATCTAAAGGGGCTCATATTGTTATTTCGAAAGAAAAATTACCTATACAAAGGTCTATCTATTTTGATGCCTTTGATGGTCGAATGCTCTTTGCTATTCCGCGATCTGGTGTAGTCTATGTCGGCACGACTGATACAGATTACAAGGGTAACCTTGATAAATTAACTTGCAACCTAGAGGATGTAAATTATATTCTAAATGCTGTTAATGGATTCTTTGATGGCCCAACAGTACAGCTATCGGACGTGCTTTCATCGTGGGTAGGACTCAGACCACTAATACATCAGAAAGGTAAACCCCCGACAGAGCTATCTAGGAAAGATGAAATTTTTGTATCAGATTCTGGTATGATTACGATCGCAGGAGGGAAGCTTACAGGATTTAGAAAGATGGCAGAACGTGTTGTGGATTTGGTCTTGAAAGAAAGTAAGATGAAATTGAGAAACAGCACGACAGAAAATTTTAAAATTCATCACGATCCATTTTCAAATTATGAAGAATACACCGCATTTGTAGATCAGCTTACAGCAGAATACAAAGAACTTGAAGTCAGTAGTCAGTACATCAAAAACTTATGCTCGACTTATGGCAAAGACGTCGGTATAATCTTAGACAAAACGAAGTTACAGTCGGTTAATTCTGAGGAAGAGATAGAAGCTTTACTACTACAAGCACAACTGGATTACTGCGTAGAGTATGAATCTATTCTGCATCCAATGGACTTTCTTGATAGAAGGACGGGTTGGTTGTTTTTTGATATGCCTAGAGCTAGACAACATCTCCCTGCTGTGCTTCGTCGACTAGAGAAAGAATTGCAATTGAGCGAGGTGCAAGCAGAAGCATTAAGGGCGCAGAGCTTAGAAAGGATAGAAATTAATAGTCTTGATGTAATCAAGAACGGAAACGAAACACGACATACCTAGTATGCAAGTAGTCAATAGAAAAAGAGAAATAGGATATGAGCCGTCCCTAGTGGGCGCAGCTGCAGACATGGCTTCCCTAGTCAAGGTGACAGAGGATAACAAGAAGGCAAGCTATTTATTAAAAGTGCCTAAGTCTGCATCAACACAAGGTTCTCTAATTGTTAAGTTTAAACTAAAAGCAATAGGTGTTAAAGGCTCATGGACCTCTAATGCAATTCTGGACAAAAGATTTAGGACAGATTGGGAAATGCCACAAGTATCTTCTTCTATATCGGTCGATGCACCACTGATTAGTCTCTACGGATACGAGGATGAAAACATTATGACGTTGGCTTGCTCAGATGCTGTAAGTGATCTAAAATTTGAGGCTTCGCTTAGAGAAGAGGATAACCACTTTTATTGCAGTATACACTTTTTTACTCAAGACGTATTAACTGAAGATTATAGTGCAGAGATACTTGTCGATCAATCGGCAGATAATTTTAGTTCTGTTATTCAGTCTTCTATGAATTGGGTGTTGGCTAAAAGCAATTTAGAACAGACGGCTATTCCTGATAGAGCGGCCGTACCACTCTACAGTACCTGGTATTCTTTTCATCAAGATTTGGACGAGGCCAAACTGTTGGAAGAGTGTAGCTTATCCAAAGCCATAGGTTATGAGTTAATTATCATTGATGATGGATGGCAGACGATGGATGACAATCGTGGGTATGATTACACTGGAGATTGGCGACCGGAGCGCATCCCAAATACCGCCAACTTTGTACAGAAAGTACACGATCTAGGTATGGCTATTATGTTTTGGTATTCAGTGCCATTTTGTGGTAAGAAGTCTGATGCTTACAAGAAGTTTAAGGGTAAGTTTCTTACTGAAAACCATCATTGGGCACCAGTTTTTGATCCGCGATTTCCAGAGGTTCGGTCATATCTAGTGGATATTTATTGCAGCGCACTTATAGATTGGAATCTTGATGGATTTAAGTTGGACTTCATTGATGACTTCAGAGTATATCCAGAGACAGAGACAAAAGAACTGCAAGGTAGAGATACTCTATCTGTGCCAGAAGGTACCGATAGATTGATAAGAGAAATTAGCCAAGCGTTGGCAGCAATAAAACCTGATGTACTAGTAGAGTTTAGGCAAAAATATATTAGCCCGGCCCTTCATAAACTCGGCAATATGTTTCGTGCCTTTGATTGTCCTAATGACAGCTTGATGAACAGAGTTAGAACTACTGATGTCAAGCTTATCTGTGGTCAAGCAGCGGTGCATTCGGATATGATTACCTGGCATAAAGAAGAACCAGTGGAGATTGCCGCACTGCAGTTTTCTAGTTTGCTATTTTCTGTACCGCAATTGTCTGTTCGGTTAGCGGACCGCAGTTTGGAGGAAATACAGATGATAGAATTCTATACACAGTATTGGATTAAACATAAAGCGACTTTGCTAGGAGGAAAATTTACGGCATACAAACCATTAGCTAATTATCCTATCTTATCAGCCAAGAAAGATGATTTCTGTATCGTAGGCCTTTATGAAGACGTCATTTTGCCTCTAGAGGAGTTTGATTTTTCTGAATTACATATTGTCAATGGAAAGACGTCCGACTCGGTGATTATTAAGCTCGATAAGGAATTGAAATGTAAAATGCATACGACTGATTGTCGGGGTAATAAGACTGTAGAAGTTGACCAGCACTTTACTAAAGGCGTACACCTGGTATTGTGCCCACCTAATGGAATTATTTACCTCAAAAGTTAAGCTAGAATATTATGGATTCAGTTATTTCAAATATCGACATAGGGATAGTCATTACCTACTTTGTAGTAGTGCTTGGCATCGGTTTGTATATTGCTAAATCCACAAAGACAGGGGAAGATTTATTTCTTGGAGGTAGATCGTTTGGTTGGGGTCTTATAGGCTTGTCTCTCTTTGCTTCTAATATTTCTAGCTCGACGATTATAGGACTTTCTGGCGCAGCATATACGACAGGTATAGTTAACTCAGTCTATGAGTGGATGTCAGGAATTCCCTTAATTATTGCGGCACTTATTTTTGTACCGCTCTATCTTAAGAATAAGATTACGACGATACCAGAGTTTTTGGAAAAGCGATTTGACAGACGTTCACAACTCATTTTTTCTGGTATCTCTGTTTTTACTACGATAATGGTGGATACTGCTGGCGCTTTATATGCTGGCTCATTGGTATTACAGTTTTTTTTTCCAGGATTACCCTTGTGGCAGACTGCTGTTTTTCTAGCGATTCTAGCTGGAACTTATACGATATTTGGCGGGCTAAAGGCCGTGGTCTATACAGACGCTTTACAGGCTATCATCTTGATTATAGGATGTACGACTTTGACTTGGATGGTTTTTGGAAAATTAGACTTTTCATGGAGCAAAGTTCTTGCGAGTGTCCCAGAAGATCATTTTTCTATAGTGCGCCCATTAGATGACAAAGGTCTGCCATGGCCCGGATTGATAGTAGGCGTTCCTCTACTTGGATTCTGGTATTGGTCTACTAATCAGTATATCGTCCAGAGAATATTGGGTGCTAAGTCATTGGTACAGGCTCGGTGGGGTGTCATCTTAGCTGGATTTCTTAAGATTATTCCGCTCTTCATTATGGTGGTGCCAGGCGCTATGGCTGTAAGTCTCTACCCAGGTCTAGAAAACGGGGATGCCGTATTTCCGATGCTGGTGACAGAAATTTTGCCTGTGGGTATGGTAGGGTTGGTCTTAGCAGGCTTAGTGTCTGCAATCTTGTCTTCTGTGGACTCTGCGCTCAACTCTTCCTCGACACTTATAGTTATAGACTTTATCAAGCCCAGTAGACCAGATCTCAGCGGAGAGCAGGTAGCGAAGTATGGTAGAATAACCACTTTTGTATTGATGTTTATCGCAGCATTATGGGCACCGCAGATTCAGAATTTTTCTGGATTATGGGATTATATGCAGCAAATGTTTTCCATTATAGTGCCGCCAATCGCTGTTATATTCTTAGTAGGTGTATTTTTTAAGCGAGGCAATGGCGATGGTGCATTCTGGACTCTAGTAATAGGCATAGCGCTTGGGATTCTACTCTTTATCCTTGGCGAAGCAGGGTTATGGAATTTACATTTTACGATCAATGTAGGCGTGCTATTTGTCGTCAGCTCCATAATCTTTGTAGTAGTTAGTTTGATGACCAAGCCACCTCTATTAGAGAAGATAGATGGACTGACTTATCGACCAGGATTGATTTCAGAAGGCAACGAGAATATGATATGGTACAAGAATTATCTCTACCAGATGTTATTACTGATTCTTCTTATAGCCGGTATCGTAATTTGGTTATGGTAAGCCTAGTTATATTTGATTTCAATTCTTAGAAAGTATTATGTCTGAAAAGTATATCATAGCCTTAGATCAGGGCACCACTAGCTGTCGAGCACTGCTAGTGGATCAATCTGGAAAGATCCAAGCCAAGAGTCAACAAGAATTTACGCAGTTCTTTCCTAAGGCCGGCTGGGTAGAGCATGACCCTCAAGAGATCGTACAAGTTCAGATGAAGGTCTTACAAGAATTAATCACTGAGGCGGATCTCAGTCCAGAGCAACTTATCAGTATTGGTATTACCAATCAGCGTGAGACGACTGTTGTGTGGAATAAAAAAAGTGGTAAGCCTGTCTATAATGCTATCGTCTGGCAAGACAAAAGGACATCTGAGTATTGTAAAACACTAAAAGAAAGTGGCTTCGAGACTTATGTTAAGTCAAAGACAGGCCTTCCTATCGACCCTTATTTTTCGGGTACCAAACTCAAGTGGATACTCGATGAAGTTGGTCGATCTGATGATTTGTTGTTTGGAACGATAGACAGTTGGCTAATATGGAATCTGACTGGTGGTCAATCACATGTTACTGATTATACAAATGCCTCGCGGACTTTACTTTTTGATATCGAAACTTTAAAGTGGGATGCGACTATTTTGGAAAAATTTTCTATTCCATCATCTGTCTTACCCCAAGTACAAGCCTCGGCTTCTCACTTTGGTAATTGGTTGTACCAGGGTCATGAGATTCCTATTCATGGAGTTGCAGGTGATCAACAGGCAGCGCTTTTCGGACAGGCCTGTTTTGATGCTGGTGATGCAAAAAACACCTATGGGACTGGCTGTTTTATGTTGATGAACATAGGAGGAGATATGATTCATTCGGAACGCGGCTTACTGACAACCTTAGCCTGTGATGAAAAGGGGCAGCCCTGCTATGCACTAGAGGGTAGTATCTTTATGGCAGGCGCTACAGTACAGTGGCTTAGAGATGGACTCCACATGATTAAGGACAGCACAGAGTCTGAGCAACTTGCCGTCTCAGTTGCAGAAGAGCATGAAGTGATTATGGTACCAGCTTTTGCAGGATTAGGAGCTCCATATTGGGATATGGATGCGCGAGGTGCGATATATGGGATGACCCGTGGTACTACTGCTGCTCATCTAGCTAAAGCAGCTCTCGATGCTATTGCTTATAGAACCCGTGATGTCCTAGATGCTATGATAAAAGATGGGAAAGTCCAGTTGTCTACACTAAAAGTAGATGGTGGCGCAGTAAAAAATAATTACTTGATGCAATTTCAATCGAACTTGCTTCAGGCTGCGGTAGAAAGGCCAGATAATATTGAGTCTACTGCTATGGGTGCCGCCTTCTTGGCAGGAATAACTTCTGGTATATGGACCCATGAAGTTATCTCAGAAAATCGAGTTATAGATAAGACATATACACCTGTGATGGAAGAAGCTGATGCTGATCATCTTTATGACCAATGGAAGAAGGCTGTGAATAGAACGCTTTCAGTCTCTGATAACTCTTAATGGGTCCGCTGTGGTAGTTTCTAAAAACATAGCGGCTTTCTTTTTTATCAGTCTCATATTTGTATTGGGTTGTCAGAATGGGACGCAACCTAGTAGTGGTGATAAGCATAAGATAGAAATTGATACAAGAACAGTCTTTCATGAAGCGGTGGAGGACCTTACAGATGTTATTGTTGAAGACATTTTTTCTCCACCAGTTGCAAGTCGTATCTATGTATATCCCACGATAGCCGCCTATGAGGTGATTGCTGCTACTGATAATAACCTGAGGAGCCTTAGTGGTCAGCTTTCGGAATTACTGCCAGTAAAAAAAGTTATTACGCAAGCTTATGATATAGAACTTGCAGCAATCCTCGCTTTTCTAGAGACAGGTAAACAACTTGTGTTTTCTCAAGATAGGTTAGATGATAAAATTACGAAGCTTAAGCAAAAGTGGTTGGAAGCAGGAATATCAGATGAACGAATTCAGTCGTCACATCAAGTGGGAAAAACCTTTGCAACACATATACTAGCCTGGTCCAAAGGTGATAACTATGCAGAGACAAGATCTGGAGCTAAGTATAGTTATACTGATGAGCCCGGTAAGTGGATTACAACCCCTCCAGCTTTTATGGAAGGGATAGAACCTAACTGGAGAAAACTCCGATTGATGGTTTTAGATAACTTAGAAGACTATGTGCCTAATCCACCGACCAGCTTTAGTCTCGAAAAAGGCAGTCAGTTTTATTCAGAAGTGTTGGAGACAAAAGCGGCAGTTGACGAAGCTACAGTAGAGCAAAAAGAAATTGCAGCCTTTTGGGATTGCAATCCCTATGTGATGAATGTGACAGGTCATACGATGTTTGCTTCTAAAAAAATAACGCCAGGCGGTCACTGGATAGGCATCACTAGTCTTGCTGCCCATCAAAGTAAATTGTCGTTATCCCAATCCATAGAAGTGCATGCGCTCACCGCGATAACCCTTTACGACGCATTTATTAGTTGCTGGGATGAGAAGTATAGGTCTAACCTGGTACGACCAGAAACGGTAATAAATTCTGAATTAGATCCAGATTGGAAACCCTTCTTGCAGACACCTCCATTTCCAGAGCATACAAGTGGCCATAGTGTGATAAGTACGGCCGCGGCACGAGTGCTTACACAGTATTTTGGCGATGCGTATGCTTATACCGA
>CALBWK010000190.1 GCA_937969415.1 uncultured Saprospiraceae bacterium
CCTGCCAGCTCTTCTCATCTCAATATTCCTAAGGATATCAGAGAAGCAAGTGGTATCGAGGATGGCCTAATTAGAATGTCAGTTGGGATAGAAAATCCGAAAGATCTTATCAAGGATATAGAGCAAGCTCTAGCCTAGTAAGCAGAACCAGTTTCTGCACTTCGTGGTCCTAGTTCAACGAGTTGCAAATCTTTGACTTCACCATTTTCACATTGAAATAAGAGCAGAGTTCTGAATCTGTGAAACCCCTCATAGCCACAAGCGCCAGGATTCATATGCAGCACCGATAACTTGACGTCTCTTAATACCTTACATATATGTGAGTGCCCACAAATGTAGAGATCAGGTTTTTCCTTAATGATCAGCTCCTTGACTCTTTTGGTATATCTAGGGGGGTAGCCACCTATATGGGTCATCAGTACTTTGACGCCTTCACAGATGAAAATCTCATTTAAAGGCAGCCTACCACGTACAGGATGACCATCTATATTTCCATATACCCCTTTTGTCGGTTTTAATGATTCGAGGTAATCCAATACTTTGGGGTCACCGACGTCCCCTCCGTGCCATATTTCATCTACACCTTCTAGATGTTCTACAACATCTTTACCTAAAAAGCTATGTGTATCTGAAATCAGTCCTATACGTTTCATAGATGTGAAGATGCAACGTACTTATGAATAAAAGAAATGCCGATCGTCGTGAAACGGTCGGCATTCTCTTGATTACAAAAATAAGAACACATTTTATCTAAATAGTATCATCTTCTTAGTGATACTAACATCTTCTGTCTCTACTCTATAGATCAATAAGCCATCAGACTCTAAACCATCAATTTCAATATTAAATTCATTAACACCTTTGGCGAAAGAACCTGTTTGGCGCTGTATTACTTCTCCAGCTACATTGTATACTGTTAGGTTAACAGACTGTTTAGTAGGCGTGTAGAACGCTACTTTAGTAAACTGTGTAAATGGATTAGGCCTATTCTGGAATACTTCGAAATTATCCGCAACTAATTCGCTTCTGAATATATAGTCTAAAGCTTTAACCTCTTTTCCATTATAGAATTCCGGACTAGCAACTTCTGAACTCATAGTAACAAAATCTGATAATTGACCAGTCGTTTGAGCTTCAAAGTAGATAGTAAATAGATTACTACCAGCTTCCATTTTATAACCAGAAATATCGTGGTGACTAAAAGTCATCGTACCAGCTGGCTCATTAAGTAAAGCAAAATTCTTTTCCCTTAATGGCACTGCATCGGCATCAACACCTTGGAACAACAAGGCATTGGTGTCAAATCCTAACGTAAACTGGAATCCATCGAATTGCATAGCCTCTTCTAGACGGAACGGCACTGCTACTAGATCACCAGCTTGAAATTGTACATTCTGTCCACTTACATATGCAGGAGCAGATCTCCCTACTAAATTATTGTCTTGTAACAAATCAGCGTCATTATTCACATCTCCTACTTTGACTGCAGTAAAGTCAGCATCCATTTCAGCACTTGAAATTGACATTTTAGTGATTCTGTCAGAATAGCCCCAAGGAGAATAGACATCTGTAAACTGATAGTTATCAGAAACAAAAACATAAGAATCATTCTGAGGCAGTTCAGTATAAAGACCTAAAATAAGTTTTCTCAATTCTACTAAATCTATACCATCTACTTTATTATCCTTATTCACATCCGCTGCTATAATCTTGAATGGAGAATCTAATTGCTCCACACCTAATATATGTCGTTGTATCTGGATCAAATCCAAAGTAGAAATCCCCTTGAGATGTTCCTCATCATATTCCGGAGCTACAACATAATCTTGATTAAAGTTAACATAGTTAAATGCATAATCACCAGACTGTCCAGTCATATCCATTACAGGATTAACTGTATTCATATTATCTAGCTGCACCATAACATTCTCAATAGCTTGCTCTGTCTCTGTAGAAATATTACCAGCGATGGTCGTTATCATTCCGTCCATATTATCGCATACATCGTTAGAATCCTGAAGGTCAAGATTTACTGTACAAGACTCAAATGCACCACTTTCATCTGTTATAAACACAGACAAAGTCAGAACCTCAGAGATTCCATTAGTGATATCATCACAAGTGAATGTTCTCTCCAGCGTAGGATAAGTACCCGCTTCTGGTGAGTCAAATGTTATTGTCAAACTATCTAACCCATCACAACCCCCTTCACTCTTAAGATCAAAATCAGATGCCCAAACTACTGCCTCTCCCTCATCATTAAGTGTCCACGTAATGGTCGCTAAACAGATAGGTAAAGGTGGTCTGTCTCCCTTGATAATGAATGGGAACGTACAACTGTCATTACCAGCACCACAAGAGTTTTCTATATTAAAAGTGATCGTATGCTCACCTGCAGGATATTCTCCAGAAGCAATACCAGAACCTGTAATATCGATATTGCCATCAGAAAATGCATCGATAGACCAAGTTAACTCAGAACCGACACAAGCATCGTTGACTGTCGGAGCTAAATCTATAAATCCTATACAATTGATGCTATCTGTTGATACCATCACCATATCAGGACATACCAGCTCAGGTGTACCTGAATTTCTAATCTCTATATTCTGTGTACGTCGTATAACATATTCATTAGGATTAGAAGAAGAGAACCTACACCAATCTACTACTATCCAATTTCTTATAATCGTATAACACTCTCCAGCTGTATTACTCGTAATAGGAGCTGAGTCTTCATATGATATTCCTATATTAATACATTCGAAATCTGCTACAGTAGTCGGCAATCCAGTCTGAGATGGATCTATACTAAAATCAGTGTCACAAATATCCACAACAACATCATCAGGAAAATCGAAATCATCAGCATCTAGAGTCATAGAGGATCCAGTTGGCATTATCGTTATGATTTGTTCGCAACTATCCATAATCATACCGTCAAGGTCTCTTATTAAAATCTTCCTTGTGATCATTCCTGTATTACAACCTGAATCGAAATTAGACAGATCAAATGTTCCATTATCGATACTAAAAGAAGTACTACATCCCACTGTACCTGTTGCAGTTGTCAATTCTGTAAAGTCATCTAAACAAGATAACGTAACATCTTGTGGGCAACTAAATTGTGGTATAAAATCATCAGTTACACAAACTCTAGTCGGGCACTCACTAAAATTACCCTCTGCGTCTGTTACTCTTAAGAAAACAGAAATCGTATCTCCTACATCTTCACAACAGAATGCTACAGATGAGCCATAAAAATTATTAGTACCACATCCGGGGCTTTCCCTTCGAGCTTCAAATTGCATTACTGACCCACAAGGATCAAAACTGTGATCATCAAAAGTCTCTGCTGGTACATCTGTCTGGCCTCCTGGCCCTACTGGTATCTTAGTAAATCCTTCGCAGATTGCATTAGGTGGATTATTATCACTTACTCTTATTTCAAAAAAGCAACAATTAACAAAATCAGCAGCTACTGAATTAGGATCGCTCTGTAATTCTGGACCGTTTCCACATGCATCTGTAAAACAATATCTTACCCAAGTAATATCTTCAACTATTCCTGGAATAGGATACCTCCCATCTGCAGCAACTTCAATGTCTGTAAATGGTATAGCACCTAAATCTGTAACACCAGGCTCAGCTCTCTTAAATGCAACATCTACAGTAACTGGATAAGAACAATCCGCAACTAATAGTGGCGTAGTCAAAGAATCTACAATACCCATAGGATCAAGAATCACCTCCGCAGTGCAATCAAATGATCTTGACTGCACAAACAAAGTATCGAACATACTGCCAGACGTTGTTCTAGTGACGAATCTTGATCCATTAACAACTCTGTCTACTGGGCAAGAGGAAATGGGCGGACTCAAGTCCCTTATTTTAATTACTTGTCCATCAGAGATACTTTCTCCAGTACACCAATCTATAACAAACCAATCTCTGATCAATTTGACCTGCTCACCACAAGTCTCAGCACCTATATCTGTATGAAAGAACATAATATTAGGGCAAGTCGTCCCAGAAGGTTCTCCTGTTGTCGAAGGATCTATACTTGGGATATCATTACAATCTGCAATACTTATTTCGAATAGAAAATCATCTGGAAAAACAACTTCACTAATATCAAATCTCTCTAACAAAAGTCTTTGCTTACAAGAAGTCTGATTACCTCTTGAATCTGACACATACCAGGTTCTTATAACTTCACCCGAATAGGCTCCTGTACAAGTAACACCAAGATTTTCATCTTCAAATGTCACATCAGAATTGGCTTGACAGCCTGCAGCTACAACAGGATTTTGGATATTGAACCCTCCATCACAAGGCACTATAGCATCGTGTAAGCCCACTTCTTGAGAGCCATCGCATTCGATAAAGATGGGGCCCACTTTGTCTTCAATAGTGACATTACCCCAACAGGTAATACCACACTGAACTAAGGTTACAGTTGCCTTAAAGGTAGTGCCTACTTCAGAGTCTCCTACAGTAATTGAGCTTGCACCAGAAGCGGTACCAAAAACTGTATCATCTGCATATAACAAGGCTATGGTATAATCTGCATCTGTAAATCCTGCAGGACTACCTTGTTGAATTAAGTCCAGAGTTATATCTGCAACACAAGCCTCGTTAGTAGATATATTAATTGCACTGTTACACGCTAAACTAACATTTGCACACTGAGCAGAGGCAACAGTGGATATGAGAGTCAGCAATGCAACATAGATTGTTACATGCAATAACGAGTTACCTACTTTACCCCATTTAGAAGTGCTTACAGTACTCATATTTTTATGATTAATTATCTTGTTCATAATCTGTTTTCTTTTATCTGAGGTTCAGAATTACTTAATAATTATCATCGTCTTACTGGCGATATTTGCACCAGCTTTGATCTGATAATAAAGAATACCTGCTCTATCAATAACATCACTGCTAACTTCAATTGCATTGTAACCTCTATGTCCTTGTCGGACTTCATTGTATATCTGCTTACCATCTACATCTGTGATAACAAAGGTTACTTGCTCAGCTTGTGGCAATGTAAAACCGATAGTTGTCACATCCTTAAATGGATTCGGTACATTCTGTTCTATCCTAAACTCATCCGCAGCGCTATAGTCTCTATGGATAAAGTCGACACCGTAAGTAGCTACTGATTTGCCTTCTATTGCGTATGTCTCATTAAATGTTTCAGAAGTATTAAGTAACAATTCTCCTTCAGCATCCAATAGGACCTCAAATAGAATATCTCCACGAGAAACATTTAGTGCTTCTGTATCATTCCAACTAATTCTTACTCTATCCTCATCTAAGAGATCCCATGCAATATGTGCATCTTCTAACTCTAATCTCATCGGAACAACCGCTATAAAGTCACCAGAGGTAAAGCCTACTTCCATCTGCATACCCGCAAGAGAAATATCTTTACTAGCTACAAACTGTATACGTCTGCTACCCTTCTCAGTTAGTGTTTCTAATACTTCTAAGTCATAGTTTGCATTTCTATTAGCAACAGCATTACTCTGAAGACCACTTAGGGCTGAAGCATCCACATCTCCAATCTTGACACCTATAAAGTCAGCGTCATTTACATTATTTTGAATATTGTATAAATCCACATTCTCTTCGTAAGGGAAAGGATTAGCTACGTCATTAAAAATGTAATCAGAATCAACAAATCTCCAAGATGTATTCTGAGGCAACTCTTGGTATATACCCAATATCAGCTTTCTCAATTCTACAAGATCTAATCCATCTACAGTCTCAGAATTGTTAATATCTGCTGCAATAATTTTATAAGGACTATCAAATTGTTCAATACCCAAAATGTGTCTCTGTATCATCACTAGATCAAGAGTAGACACACCTGCTAAGTAATTATCATCTTTGACAGCACTGATTCTATAGTCTGTATTCATAGGCATATCACCAAAGGCGTACTCCCCTTCTGTGGCCATATTAACTTGAGGAGCATTCATGTCTGTTGACATAATAGATACCTCAACATTCTCGATCATATTTTCTTGCTCAGTCATTATTAGACCGCTCACTTCAGTCAGTGTCATAATTGTATCACATACACTTATGTTATCTTGAATAATCAAGTTGACAGTACAGTGTGCCATATTTGAATTAGATGTAGGACCATCCCATACAAATAATCTAACTTGATTATCACCTACATTACTGCAATCAAGGATTAGATTACTGACTATACTCGTCTCTGAAAATGACAGCTCTACACTGTTAGAACAGACATCAGCACTACCTAAATCAATGTCACTAGCCCAAATCTCTGCAGTTGCATCGGCACCCAATGGAAGTACTAACTCAGTATGACAATATGGTACTGGTGGTATTTGGTCTGTAACACTTACACTACGTTGACATTCATCTGTATTGCCACAAGCATCTTCTGCTGTAAAGGTGACGATATGGTTACCAATAGGTAAAGTGCCACTTGCATCATTGCTATTTCCAGAGCGATCCTGTCCATTCTCTACATCAATAGTGTAGGTCCAGATAGCACCATCTGTACAAGCGCCGTTATCAGAAAGTGTAGCTACCAAATTGTTTACAGTCGCAGAACAGTTTCCTGTATTTTCTATAACGAGTAGAGAACTCGTACAATTAATTACCGGATCTGTTGTATTTGTCATCTTGATGATCTGATCGAAAGTAAATACTTGATCAGGGTTACACCAGTCTACAACGGACCAAGTTCTAACCATCTTTTGGCAAGCATTATCTACAATACTGAATACGAGATCAGAAAAGTTGGCGACTACATTAGAACATCCACTAGAATTAAATGTCGGCTGCTGACTACCCGCTGGCAAATCTGAAGGGTCTATACCATCCAGTGTACAAGCACCACTTGTTATGTCCGCATCTGCTGGCCAAGTAATATCTGACTCAGAGAATGGAGACGTATCTCTTACTGAAATCGTTTGGCTACAAGTTGTGCTAGGTCTGTTTCCAGAGCAATCCTCTACTGTCCAAGTCCTTCTAAATGATCCTTGAGAACATTCATCTAGACTAAATCCTGAGACATCAGTTGTCTCCGTAATCGTTACGCTACACTCATCAGTCGCAGTCAAAGTCCCAAATGCTGCATCCAAATTATTGAGGTTTATGTTAGTCCCACAATCCAACACTACACTCTCTGGGCAACTTGTAATTTCTGGTCTGATGAAATCAACTACTGTTACTTCTGTCATACAGAAGTTATGATTACCTGCATTATCAATTACTCTAACCATCATCATAACTGGCTCATTATTACCATCACAATTCACATCTGCACAACAGAATTTTTCTACTTGCGTAAAGCCACACTTATTATCAAATTCAACAACATATCTAGCGAGACCACTAATAGATGTGCCTACCATATGAACAGGATCAGAAGTAACTAACGCAACTTGCTCTGCAATCCAATCTGCTTCAGCAGTACTATCTCCATTAGCCAAAGCGCCTCCAAGTGCAGCAGCATACGCTGTTGCGTTTTCCCTAGAAACTGGCTCGTTAGAAATATAGTAATAGTGGTCATTTGTATAAGCACCTAAGAAGGACATAAACTCAAAGTCTCTTTCTTCACAATCACAGTCGCTCTCTTGAGTATCCATTCTTTGAATAACAATCTCATAGATGCCACAATTATCCCAACTATTATCATCAAAAGTAGATGGACCAGCAAAGGCAGTTCCAAACTGATTTAACGTAATCGTATTGAATAGATCGCAAGCAGGTATTGGTTGTTCCGTATCTCTAAGCGAAATTTCAGAAATACATTCCACTTGTGAACGGTTACCACAAGCATCCGTTACTGTATATCTTATCATTACTGAACTTCCTTCAAAGTCCAGATCAGAAATTGTATAGTTATTTGTCGCTGGGTCAAAAGTAGCTCCTGTACTTATGAATGAACTACTTCCAGCTACTCTATACTCTATAGTATAAGTCCAAGTCTGACATTCTTGTACACTTGGAGGCCCTACAGTAAGAGTGGCACCACAATCGTGTGTAGAAGTAGAAACACTTCCATCAGCAGGCGCACTACATATAGGATTAGTTGTATCTGTCAATACTATCGTTTGGTTATGCATAGCACTTTGTTGAGCGCAAGCATCCCACACAGTCCATGTTCTAACAATCTTCATCGTCTCCCCGCATCCAGGAATAACTCTATCCGAGTAGCCAATCACCTCTAGATTGGTACAAACCAGACCAGAAGGAAATCCTGTGAAACTTGGATCAGGATTACCAAAAGCATCTAATGGAAAACCTGAACACAATTCTATAGATGGACAAACGCCATCAGTATCTGTAGCGCCTACATCATCTGAATCTAGAATGCTATCAAAATTCTTAGGCCATACTATTGAGTTTAGATCTACTAAGCTCACTTCTAGAGATACTGAACAAGAACTCTGCGCTCCGTTATTTATATCAGTAACTGTCCATATTCTATTGACAATCTGAGGACTCGCACACTGCGAAGAATTATTGCTATCCACAAATGAAAGCACGACATCACTACAATTGTCATAACCTTCTAAGAACCAATCATTAGTCATAGGTCTAAACGTGGCAACGACATCGTCTGCAAACATTGGAAATCCAGTCATATCACCAGGTACATCTACCTCAAAACAAGTAGATGCAAAAGGTCCTCCAGTACAATATTGGCTTAGAGGCTCAATTGATTTATCTTCTACGCGTACTTCTCCCCAACATGAGTTATTACCACACTTCTGTGTGATAGTGACATTTAATGTCTGACCTATTAGGTCTTGAGTTAACATACCATCGATAATATTACCATTAGCATCAGAAATGGTAATGGTATATGCTTCATTAGGAGCAGTCTGACCTTCCAAAATCATTTCCGGAAGTAATTCCAACTCACAATTATTATTTAGCGTGACATTAACTAAACTGTTACACGCTAATGAGCTATTGTCCTCTTCTAATACTAGAATAGGAAGTGAACTGCTTACTGCACAAGCCTCAGCTCCAGTAGTAGTACCAGTGGCTTTCAGCAAGAAATTACCAGGTACTAAAAATTCTATATCAACTAGATCAGAGCTTCCACTAGCAGGTACAATATTATAACTAGTTGTCGCTGCAGGACTACCATTTGCATTGCAAACAGTGAACGTTTCATCTACAGAACTGAAATTGATAAGATTATATGTATTTGTGCTATTTAAGCAGACGCAAGCAATTCCTTCTATCTCTGGGGCAGTATCTACTAAAGTAACATTTATAGAAGCACTCTCTTCACAAGTCAAGTTCTCCCCTACCACTGCTGTATAAGTTCCAGATTCTGTCACACAAAGTTGAGTAGATGTTTCTCCAACAACTACATCACCATCTAAGTACCAAGCTACCAAAGTTGTACCTGATATGACTGCATCTATACATCCAGAACCACAGAATGTTTGTGAGTCCTCAGCAAATTCTACTGTCGGCTCTTCCATAAATTCTATCTGAACACAATCAGATGCAGAACACAAACCGTCCGTTGTTGTAACTGTAACACAATACATTCCAGTAGTTGTAAATACAACAGTAGAGGCTGCTTCAGTAGCGTCGTGTGACCAAGCATAGTTGAATTCACCTGCAGGGCCAGCATTAATAGCTACATCGACACCTGTACATTCCATTATTGTATGATCAGGTAGATTAACTGTTGGCGTTTCTATAATAGTAACAAACACTGATTCAGTTTCTTCACATGACAAACCATCAGCAATAACCGCTGTATATATTCCTGACACAATTGGTGTAGTCACTGGAATTGTACTTCCTTGTGCATACCAAGTAAGAGCCAGTGGCCATGGGCCAGGATTGATAGCAGGTAAAGCCTCACCACTACATAAGGTCATATCCATTACTTCAACAGCTACGCCACTTCCGTAGGTCACAACTATTTCATCTTGAGCAGTACATTCTGCTTGTCCTTGAGCGATTACAGCTCTATAGCACCCTGATTGAGTAACCATTACTGATTGACCAGAATCACTTAATAATACTGGAGCCACTGTTGCATCTGCACAATCAAATTGGTAAAATCTAATAGACTGCGCATCAGTAGGTGTTACTGTAGCAACCAACTCATATTCTTGTCCAGAACAAAGATGATCAAGTGTGATATCTTCTGGAAGAGAAATTGTCGGAGGGCCATCCAATATTGATATTGCAGTAGATATATCACCAAGCTTACAAGCTCCAGGATCAGTGTCTAGGTTGCACAATTGTAACATATAATCTCCAGCAGCCAAACCACTAAAGCTCACAGTTCCAGATCCCGTACCACTACCTGTAGTAGTGCCAGGCATTACTGCACCCATTTGCATTCCTGTACCATCTATAATTTTGAATCCTATGTCAAGTCCATTAGCAATAGGCATTACAGTATATTCCTCTTCTATTGGGTCACCACAGAGATAAAACTCTGTAGCACCTGAGATACTAGCGCCTGCGCCTGGATCAGTAACAGTTATTGTATTTGAAAATGAATAATCACATCCATCAGCTGTCCCAGTTGCAGTGACAGTATAAGTGCCAGGGTTGCAATAAGATACTTGCAAGGAATTGTTGTTCGTACCTGAAATAACAGGAGAGACCATCGCAATTTCGTCTGCTCCAGTAGTCGTCCACATCACATCTGAAGGTGGAGGATTTCCATCTACATCAACCATACTCAATGAAACTATTCCTCCAGCGCAAACTGATGGATTAGCCGGAAGTATAGGGAATGATGGCGCTCGGCAAGAGAACATCTCATATTCTGGGAATAAAACTTCTCCATTTTTAAATATGGTTACGAGAGGTACTGGACCCGCAGGATCAGACAATCCTGTAAGTGTAAAAGTCGTCCCAAAAACAAAGGAAAACTGTGTACCGTTCGGTAATGGATTTCCACTGTCATCAAGAAGATTCGTTCCATTCTGCAAAGTAATCACGTCTCCAGGAGCACAACCCCAAGTATTGATCACAAAGGAAAGAAGGCCTGCTGGATTGGCATCATCACACAGGCACTCATAAGAGACGCTTTGCGCTTTGATGGAATTAGAACTAGCAAACAACAGAAAGAAAAAGCCTAGAACTAAGCTCTTCTTGAAATGTGTAAATGTTTGTGTAATCATTTTATTACGTATTGTAAATTCAATTCGTTCAAAAGAAATAGGTATGGTCACCATAGACCAATCCCTTTTTCATCGGGGTACGAAGTCCAAGAACCTAACCAAAAGGCCATTCATATTACCACTTGAATTAATACGTCACGTATTAGTATTTTCCGTTATCTATAACTGATTAATAACTATAAGATTAGACAAAAGCCGAGATTAGAGAAATATTTGATTTTTTACCATTAGTCCGTATATACTAGCTCCAAGCCCGATAAATGAGACGATACTTGACTATCTTTATATGGCTAAATAAGCCTTGAAATATGTCTAATAAGAAACAAACCAATCTCAGCTGGGACGCCTTTCAAGCCCTAGGAAATCCTGATAATGCTCCAGATGAGCCAAAATCTGACCCCATGAAAGCCGACCATTTTGTAGTCAAATCCATTATACGCGTCCATCTAGAAAAGAAAGGAAGAGGGGGAAAACCTGTCTCCATCGTAAAAGGACTAGAGATGACTGATACTTATATGAAGGACATTGCCAAAGCTCTAAAGGCTAAATGCGGCGTAGGGGGCTCACAGAAGAACGGCGAGATTATATTGCAAGGAGATCAACGGGATAAGATCATTGCACATCTTAAGGGTCTTGGTGCAAGAGATATCAAGAAGGCTGGCGCTTAGTCAGTTTAAGCATCCTCCAGTTTCCGTTTAAGTCTTTCCTGAATTCTGAGAGATAGATCTCTTCATCGATTGCCGCCGATAACTCTATATGGTACAAATCGCTGGTCTCAAAATAGATCACACCGCCTGGTATAAGTAAGGTTTTGCCCAATTCCATAACCCGTTTATAGAAAACAAGAGGGTCTAAGCCATCTACAAACAAGGCCTCCTTAGGCTCGTAAGACAGCACGGAAGCATCCATCCTACCCTTTTCTTCGTCCAGTATATAGGGCGGATTACTGACTATGACATTGACAGATGGGAGCTCAAGGTCTGATCTAATATCACCCAGAATGGACTGTGCACTCACAGCCAACTTCCTTTGGTTTTCTTCAAAGATGCCTATGGCGGCCTCGCTCACATCAAGGCCAAAGCCCTCTACCTCTATACTTCGTTTGTTTAATTCAGACAATACAGATAAAAGAATACAGCCACTCCCTACTCCAATGTCTAGAATCTTTAGCGCATCTAATAGTCTACATTCACTTATAATCCAATGCACAAGTTCTTCAGTCTCTGGTCTAGGAATAAGACACCCCTGATTGACGACAAAGCGATGTCCATAAAAGAAGGAAACACCAGTAACATACTGAACAGGCTGCCCTTGGTTAATAGCAAGAACATCAGCAGCAAGTGTATCGATGTCCAGAGAATTTGATAATATTTCTGACTGCTTTGCATCGAGATAGTAGGCAATGACATTACTGCGCTCCCTCTCGTCATATCCCTCTAATGCCTCTACCAAATATTGTCTGACAGCTTTCTGATTCACAGTGGTCTAAGGATTATAGGATAATTAGCTGCTCGAAAGTAAGCTTTAGAATACCGCCGCTTCTTCATATCTCTTTCTCTATCTGTACTCAGAAAATTGTAATCATCTTGGTTTACTGCTTGAGGGTCAGGTAGCTGGTAACCATAATACTGAGCAACCGCACGGATGTCCTTAAGCTCTGTATCTAGATTATGTGTCAACAATTCTATTCCAGCCATCAATCGCCTTTGGCTGGACAGAGGTAGTTCGGCAAATCTGCCTATGCTCTGGGTATTGGGGGCAGCAGTTTCCTCTGACTTCCAGCCTTCCATTTTTGTTACCCCAGACTCTTGTCCTTGAGATTCAAGCACTTCCTCTTGTGGATCAGCTACACCTAAATGCTTCCAAAGCAGACTCAGCTGTTGCTCAGGTGTGGTGACTAGATCCTCATATTTGATAGCCAAGACTCTAGAATCTTGCTCTACCTGCTGGGCTTTAGATACATTGAGGAGATATACACTTAGTGCATTATACAAGGTCATCCCGCGATTGTGTAAGGAACTAATCGCATCGAGCGGGTGTCTGACAGTATGCAATGCTCTGGCCTCTTCATTGTAGGTATCTAAAAATCTTGATAGTGTAAATGCATTTGACGGTGTCTTTTCCGCCCATATTTTTTTGCATTTGACTTTTAAGCATTGACCAAAAAACTTGGATGTAAAATCAACCAAGCTGTCAGAATTACTTGCAATAGTTCTTGCCTCTGATTTTGAGACAGGATAATCTTCTCCAATCTCCACACCGGTAAAGTTGTGCCAACCCGCATTGGATATCCCAAAAAATGACTTCTTGAAGAGCTTGGATTTATAAGCTGGCCAATCATCATAGATCTCTGCCTTAGCCAATAGTGAGGTCTCAGAACCACAGAAGATGAGCGGATGCCTGTTCAATATGCGTCTCAATAAAGAGCTGCCTGTGCTCGGACTACCACCTATCAAGATGCTCATATCCGAGATTTAAAAAAGGTACTTAACATATAACTGACCTAAGTCCAGCCTATTATGGCTTCATCTTTGAACTAGAAATATCTACCTCATAAGAGGCGAATGACTTGACAAACATAATGAAATCACAGAAGCTCACATTCAAACATAAAGTCTACAAGCAGAATAAAGCTTTGCCTACAGAAGTCCAGAAACTGTTGAAGCAAGCTTCTAAGCAAACCAAATTCTCGTATGCTCCTTACTCCAAATTCTATGTAGGCGCAGCCATACTCCTAGAAGATGGTAAGATCATAGGTGGTTGTAATCAAGAGAATGTCTCCTACCCTCTATGCATTTGTGCAGAGAGAGTGGCCTTGTATACTTACGGTGCAAAGGCCATTAAAAGTAAGATTAAAGCATTAGCGGTTACGGCTAGGTATGATCTCAAAGTCTTGAAAGAGCCTTGTATGCCCTGCGGCGCCTGTCGACAAGTCATCCAAGAATATGAAAACAGGCAGAATCAACCCATAGACATTTATGCTACAGCAGAAGGAGTCGATAAGATTATCTACTTCAAAGGGATAGAAACGATACTACCGACGGCGTTCAGCCAGTCCACTTTATTATAGTATTCACTAAGTTTGCATTATGGAAAGGAATAATATGAATTTCATCGAAGAGATGGAATGGAGAGGTATGTTGCACGATATGACGCCAGGCGCCAAAGAAGCCTTGGAGAAAGGGATGTGCAAGGCTTATATAGGCTTTGATCCGACAGCACCTTCGTTGACGATAGGTAACTATGTTCAATTGATGGTATTGACCCTGTTTCAAAAATCTGGACACCAACCTATCGTGTTAATGGGAGGTGCAACAGGTAGGATTGGAGACCCTAGTGGAAAAGACAAAGAGAGACAACTTAAATCCTATGAAGAACTTGATAATAACTTGGCTCATCAAGTCAAGCAGATGGAGAAATTCATAGACTTTGAGACAGGAGAAAACAAAGCGCTACTCAGAAACAATATTGACTTCTATAAGGATATGAACATCCTTGATTTCCTGAGGAATGTAGGCAAGACGCTTACAGTCAACTATATGATGTCTAAGGATTCGGTCAAAAACAGATTGGATACTGGACTTTCATTCACTGAATTCAGCTACCAATTGCTACAGGCTTATGACTTCCAGTACCTATATGATAATGATGGTTGTCAATTTCAGATGGGTGGCTCAGATCAATGGGGCAACATAACCTCCGGGACAGAATTTATCAGAAGAAATCTAGAATCGGCTAAAGCCTACGCTGTTACGAGTAAGCTACTTGCTAAAGCTGACGGAAAAAAGTTTGGCAAATCCGAGCAGGGCAACATATGGCTTGATCCTAATATGACTTCACCATATCAATTCTACCAGTTCTGGTTGAAGGCTAGCAACGATGACTTACCAATGTTTCTCAAATACTTTTCACTGAAACCTAGGGAAGAAATAGAAGCGTTGATAGCTCAAGCACAAGAAGACCCACAGGCTGTCACAAGCATTCTATCCGAAGAGTTGACGACACGTATACACGGTGCAGAAGCATTTGAGAATGCAAAAAATGTATCACAAGTTATCTTCAATAAAAAACTAGACAATGCATCTCTGCAAGCTATGAATCCTGAGACGCTAGAAATGGTAAGCAAAGAAGTGCCGTCCTTCAAGTTGGGTACTAAAGAATCAGACCTATCAAAAGTCTTATGTCAAGATTCAGAAGTTTTTGCCTCAGTAAGTGAATTTAGAAGAGCTATCAAGGGCAATGCCTTATCTGTAAATAAAATAAAAATCACTAGTCACGAACATAGTCTAGCTGAAGCTGATTTCATACACGGCAAGTACTTGATGGTTGAAAATGGCAAGAAGAATAAATTTATGTTGGTCGTCAATTCGTAGCAATTGCAACTTAATAACCCATTATGATTTCCAACTTACTGAACAAGATATTTGGTAAAGAAACTTTAGATTTCAAAGGGCAACCATTTCAACTGGTGGATGTCAGAACAGCTAAAGAATTCGAAAGTGGTTCTGTATCTAAGGCTATCAATATTCCTTTAAGTGTAGTCTCTGATCAGCTCAGTCAATTTAGCAAAACAGACACTATAGTTGTCTTCTGCAGGAGTGGCAACAGAAGTGGAAAAGCCAAAAAGATATTAACTCAAAATGGCTTTGACAAGGTGATTAATGGTGGTTCTTGGACCGCAGTAAAGGAACATCTAAATACATAATGAATAACTCAATAAAATAAAAAAGCCCTTAGGTCAAAAATGACGTAAGGGCTTTTCTATTTTATTTTTTAAGGCTCTTTTCTAGCTTCGAAGTCTAAAGAGACAGAATTGATACAGTAGCGCAAACCCGTAGGTTTGGGACCATCAGGGAATACGTGACCCAAATGTCCTTTGCATCTTACACAATGTACCTCTGTCCTTGCATAACCTAGTTTATAGTCGGTATCCTCTTCTACATTTGTATCGTTAACAGGCTCATAATAACTCGGCCATCCTGTTCCTGACTTGTACTTTGTTGCAGAATCAAATAAAGGCAATCCACAACCTCTACAAGTATATATCCCATCTGCTTTATTATCTAAAAGATCTCCTGTGCCTGCTCTTTCGGTGCCTGCCTTCCTGAGCACTTTGTACTCTAAAGCTGATAATTCTGTTTGCCATTCGGCTTCAGTTTTCTCCACCAGTTCTATTCCATCAGGAAGAGTGGTCTGGGTTAAGTCTTGTGCTTTTTTAGTCTGGCAACTCACAAAAAAAAGGGCTACCACAATTATTACATTCAATTTCATATCTCAAAAATTTTATCCTTTAAAATCATCCTCGCCTCTTAATCTAGCATCTTGCCTCTTAGCTATCTCCATAATTTTTCTCATCAGATTAACTATAGAAATAAATACTAGATAAGTAAAAGTAAAGACGATGTATAACCATCGAAATGACCCTGCAGCATCCATAGATATTCCAGAAATATAATGGGCTAGAACACCTCCCAATCCAGCTACAGCTAAAAAAGAAAATATACTATTCCGAAAATATTCTGTTCTGTTTTGATAAGGAATACTCAAGACACTATTGAAGAGCATAAACCCTAACAGCACAGAAAATGAAACCTCCCACTGCACAATACCATCTTCTATCACAGAACCAGAATCCACTATCCCTTTTACAAACAAGATCACTATCAAATTAACCCCGATAGCAAATCCTGCCTGGACAAAAGGTGATATTTCTTTCTGAAAAACGGACTGCTCCATATGGATAAATAAAAGACTTGAAACCATTAAAAGGTTCAAGCACTAAGAAAATTATAACACGACTTTACCAAATAAGTCAAAAGGCTCAGCATTATGGATCTGTACTTGGGCAAAATCTCCTATACGGACATAATCGTTCTCTGCATTGACAAGGACTTCATTATCAACTTCTGGAGAGTCATATTCTGTCCTACCTACAAAGTGCTCACCGTCCTTCCTGTCAAAAAGTACCTTATAGGTATTCCCGATTTTACTCAAGTTCTTTTGGAATGAGATATCCTGCTGGACTTCCATCAGCGCATTGGCTCTGGCAGCTTTGACTTCATCAGGTACATCATCTTCGAAGTCGTGGGCAATCGTACCCTCTTCATGACTATAGGTAAAGACACCGAGCCTGTCAAATTCTATCTCTTGGATATACTCGGTCAATACCGCCATATCATCTTCCGTCTCTCCAGGAAAGCCTACGAGCATCGTCGTCCTCAAGGCTATATCAGGTAATATGCTCCGGATATCCTTGAGAAGGGTTTTCTGCTCTGCTAGTGTGATCTGTCTTCTCATCCGCTTGAGGACAGGATCAGCAGCGTGTTGGAGAGGCATATCAAGATAATTGCAAAACTTAGGTAGCTCTGCAATAGTCTCGATTATCTCTAAAGGAAACTTACTAGGATAGGCGTAATGCAAGCGTATCCACGTTATCCCTTCGACCTCATGTAGCGCCTTCATCAACCTAGGCAGAGCCCGTTCTTTATAGATGTCTAGACCATAGTAGGTCAGTTCTTGTGCAATGAGAATCAATTCTTTGACACCATTGCGGGCGAGGTTAGAGGCTTCCTTGACCAAGCTCTCTATTGTTCTAGAGATATGCTTCCCTCTCATCAATGGAATGGCACAGAAAGAGCAGGTCCTATTGCAGCCCTCAGATATCTTGAGATAGGCGTAGTGCTGTGGTGTTGTCGTCCACCGCTCTCCTATCAGGTCGTGCTTATAGTCTGCATTGAGCTTATTGAGCAAAGCAGGCAATTCTAGGGTACCGAAGTAGGCATCTACCTCAGGAATCTCTACTTCTAGCTCTTGCTTGTAGCGCTCTGAGAGGCAGCCTGTCACATACAGTTGGTCTATTTTCCCTTCTTGCTTGAGCGCAGAGCCTTCGAGTATGGTATCAATAGACTCTTGCTTTGCCCTATCGATAAAGCCACAGGTATTGATAATGAGTACATTGGCATCATCAGACTTGGTATCGTGCTCTACCTCGTAGTCATTCGCATTGAGTTGCGTAATCAGATTCTCTGAGTCTACCAGATTCTTAGAGCACCCTAGGGTGATGACACTGACTTTGTTCTTCTTGTTCTTAGTCTTCATAGCTAGCCGCAAAGATAGGTCTTATCGTCTGTATGTAGGCTGCGTAAATTCATTGGTCGAAAATTCAGTCTTATTCCAGCATCGTGCTTGCATAGATCTCTACAGTTAGGCTATTCTTAGTATATTTAATATTTGAACCCAATCTATTATGAAAGCAATTCTGACCACCTTACTTCTCCTCATTGGTACTATGGCCTTTAGTCAGTTTACAGTGACTGCTCGTTATTTCCATAATAATTCCGAGGGCATAGATTTAAACTTTGGCACAGAAAATACGCTTAACCAAGGCTTTGAGTTTGACTTGGGTTATTGGTTTAGACTTAAAAATAAGCGCCTAGAATTTATTCCGGAGGTCGGTTATTCTCTTTTTTCTGGTGCAGAAGAAATGACAGCTTCTGGATTTAATGTCAACCTCAATGTGCTGATATATCCCCTAGATTTTCACAATGATTGCAACTCTTGTCCAACTTTCTCCAAAGAGGGAGGGACCATTAAGAAAGGCTTCCACTGGATCATTGCGCCAGGGTGGTCTAATTTTAATTTATCTAATCCAGATACTTCTGTTCTTATATTACAGCCTTTTGGAGCGAGCGAATTTTCCACCTTCAGGATTGGGGCTGGAGCTGGACTTGATATTGGCGTAACCAACCTTTTGGCTATAACCCCTTTTGTGATGTTCAATATTGGAGAGGAATATGACTATTTCGGCATAGAAGATGTCGAACTACAAACATACAGGCAACTGCACCTTGGCTTAAGAGCAACGCTAAGATTGGATAAGGATAAATGGTAGTTACCTCCTGAGTTGCTTGGATAGCTCCCATAAGGCCATCCCTGCACATACGGCGACATTAAATGAATGCTTGGTGCCATATTGAGGAATCTCTATGGCCTGATCTAGCAGCGGGAGAATGCTGTCAGAGATGCCTTTGACTTCATTGCCCATAACTACAGCTATCTTAATATCGGTTAACGCCTCATAAGTATCGAGTCCAATAGATGCATCTGTCTGCTCTATACCGAGGATAATGTATCCATCTTGTTTGAGCTGGAGAATACTTTCTTCGATAGATTCTACGTGCTCCCAATCTACCGAGTCAGTCGCCCCTATCGCTGTCTTATTGATTTCCTTGTGTGGAGGTCTTGCCGTGATACCCGTCAGTATCAATCTTTCGAGGCCTAGCCCATCCATCGTTCTGAAAATGGAGCCTACATTCATTGCTGATCGGATATTATCTAAAACGACAGTGATGCCCAGCTTTTCGGCTTGCTTATAATCTGATAGAGATTGTCTACCG
>CALBWK010000191.1 GCA_937969415.1 uncultured Saprospiraceae bacterium
GTGCCTTACCAGTTGTTTACCATCTAGATAGTTTGGCTGATTTTGTTGTTGGAACAGACACTTTAGTTCATCAGTTTTTTTCTTACAAGGATTTCAATTGGGACTTTGAAGGCAAACGAGAAGTCATAGAAACTATAGGAAATGTAGAGTCGGGATTTGATATGCAGGATATACACTTATGTTTTTTTGACCTTCCTGGGACCTGGCTCTGTAGTTTTAGCGATGCAGAAAATGAAGTCCCTTTGATGGATACAGATTGTTATGAATTGCCTGTAAGCACTGAGGACTTTGTATCTATTCCATTTGAGCTATGGCCTAATCCTGTGACAGATCGGATACAAATCAATGGGGTTGATTACAAAAGGGCAGAGGTCTATAATTTGCAAGGAGAATTGCTGGCCACTTTTAATGTTGAAGAAGTTATTGATGTTTCTTCCTATACGGCAGGTACCTATCTGCTTGTAGTAGACTTAGAGTCTGGACAGAAAGCTCATCAGACTTTTGTCAAGTTATAGTGGAGTTGACATTAATTAGAATGAATAAATTTACCGAATCGTCTACTTAAGTAGCACTGAAGAATTAAATCTACAAGAATTGAAATTTAGACTTGGGCCTCTTTCATTTTAGGTTATAAAGGCAAGAATTCCGTTAAGAACGGGCTTGTGATTGAGCCGAAGGCGAGTTTAAGAACGTTTAGGAATTGTAGTTTTTAGAACCGTTAAGAAATGAAATAAGCCTTGAATTTTTTGTTTCGTTTTTGTTTCAAGACAAAAATGAAAGCCGTCGGCGAGACAAATGATTAAATGCTTGATAATCAGTTGGTAAGTAAGCTAACAGGAACAAAAACAGTGCATCCTAAATGGGCTATTCGAAAAATTAAATGTAAAAAGGCTGTCCGCAAGGATAGCCTTTTGTGTTTCTGTAAGTAGTTAGGAAACCCAATCTAGTATAAATCCTAATTTTTCTAGATCTTTCCAATAATTAGGATATGACTTAGACACAACCCCAGGATCATTAATTATAACCGGAGCAATTCCACCCAATGGCGCTAGGCACATAGCCATACGATGATCTTGATATGTATCAAAAGTAGGCTGCTCTATATGCGCTTTTCCTTTTTGCTCTAACTCAAATACTTTGTCTTCTGATTCTGCCAATAGGACACCAACTTTGTTGAGTTCTGTTTTAAGTGCCTCTACCCTATCTGTCTCTTTAATATAGAGGGTCTTGAGACCAGAATAATTGATTGAGATGCCTTTGGCAGCGCAGATAACCGCTATAGTTTGGGTAAGATCTGGATGCGTGATAAAGTTGTGATCTATTGACGAAGCATAATGATCACTCGACTTGAGCCTCAGAGTCTTATCATTCCCTAGCGTCGCTTCTACGCCAAACTGATGACAGAATTCCATAATCTTAGCATCAGCTTGCAGTCCCTCGTTAGAAAAATGGGACAAGATTATTTCTGAATCTTTTGAAAGGGCAGAAATAGCAAACAGATAGCTAGCAGAGGACCAATCGGATTCCACTGTATAAGCAATACTCTTGTAAGTCTGTGGCTGGATCACAATTCTATCTCCTTCATATGATGATAAGACACCAAAAATTTCCATCATCTGGAGAGTCAATAACAAATAAGGTTCAGAAACAAGAGCACCTGCTAAATTGATAATTAGTCCTTCTGGCATACTTGGGGCTATCATACACAAAGCGGATAGAAACTGTGAGCTGATATCAGCTTGGACAGTGATTTCTTTCTGCTTCTGTAAACTGAATGCGCCAATCTTAAGAGGTGGGTAGCCGACTACCTTTTGGTAAGTAATATCTGCACCGATTTCGTTGAGCGCTTCTACGAGAGGACCTATTGGCCTCTGTTGCATTCGCTCTGATCCCGTCAGGATCTGCTCTCCACTTTGTAATGCTAAGTAGGCCGTCATAAATCTAAAAGTGGTGCCTGCGTGATGGGCATCATATATTCTATCAGATTGATGGAGCAGTCGTCGTAGAGTCTGTGTGTCATCGCTATCAGAAAGATTAGAAACTTCCTGTGGAGCTGAAGAGAGCGCATTAAGTATCAAGGCTCTATTAGAGATACTTTTAGAGCCACTGATGTGTATATGACCCTTAATCGGTCCTCCTTTGTGACTTACCCGAACTGTCATACGGCTTCTGGCCAAAAAATATTGACGACTTCTTCTGTTCCTTCAGCAAGAGATAGGCCAACTGGGCAGTGGTGGGCCGCTGCTTCCAGTATTTTTTTGTCAGCTGCAGAAAAGGGTTTATCAGGCATCAATATATTGATAACGATTCTGCCTATGCGTCGAGGATCTGAAACCATTTCTTTAGTCACCTCGGCACTGGCGCCTGTCATATCAATTTCTTTTCTCTGCGCGGCTATACCCATAATCGTGAGTATGCAAGAAGCCAGAGAAGTCGACGTCAGATCAGTAGGTGAAAATCCTTCTCCCTTCCCATGATTGTCTGTAGGGGCATCTGTGATAATGACGGCTCCTGACTTAAGATGGGTGGCTTCTGTTCTGAGATTGCCTTGATAGATGACTTTGGCAGTAACTCCCATAGTTTATTTTTTTTCTGAATTTTCTCTTTTTTGCACCTCCTCTTCTCGTTCTCTGTCTTGCTTTTCTTTCCAGGCCTTGGCGTCTTGATCATAACGCGTGATAATCGACTTGACGAGCCTGTGTCGGACCACATCTTCTGCTGTCAAATTCAGTCTTGCAATGCCCTCTAAGTCACTAAGTATATCAAGTGCCTTATATAAGCCCGACTTCTGGTGTCTCGGCAAATCAATCTGTGAGAGATCGCCAGTAATAATACACTTAGCAGAAGGCCCGAGTCTAGTTAGAAACATCTTAATCTGCGTGGACGTACAATTCTGTGCCTCATCCAAGATGATAAAAGCATTGTCCAAGGTCCTTCCTCTCATAAAGGCCAATGGCGCCACTTCTATGATTCTATTCTGAATAAAATAATCCAACTTATCGGACGTCAACATATCATCTAGCGAATCGTAAAGTGGTCTGAGATAGGGATCGATTTTATCCTTAAGATCACCTGGCAAGAAACCTAAGCTCTCTCCTGCTTCTACAGCCGGACGTGTTAAGATGATCTTACGGACCATCTTGGCCTTGAGTGCTCGCACGGCTAGAGCGACGGCTGTATACGTCTTACCTGTTCCAGCAGGACCTATAGCAAAGACAATATCATTGCTCTCCGACAAGGTCACCATTTTCTTTTGGTTACGCGTACGGGCTTTGATTGGTCGCTTATTGCGGCCATAGACAATGACATTGGCACTGGTCTTTCCCGTTTCCGCTTCTTCGCTCAGCTCATAGGCAAGATTGCCATTGAGAACAGACTTGACATTCTCTATAGTTAGCTTCTCTTCTTTACGTAAGATTTTGACCAATTGCTCGACCTTTGACTTGGCCTTTTGGGTATCTTTTTTCTCACCGAATAATTTGAGGCTATCGCCTCGGGAGGTAATCTTAATATCGGGAAAGGCCTTCTTGATAAGATTCAATTTGGAGTTCTGCTCTCCGTACAATTCCACGTGGTCTACTCCAGTTATGGTTAATATGATTTCACTCAATAGTTAAGGTACTTTGTTTGGTTCGTTCAAAAATAACGGCTTTTTATGGGGTAAGTTCTAAACTAGGTCCATTATATGTACTTATGCAGGAAGATTGACGGAACTACACAAATATGTGAAAACCGTAATATGTCCGAAAAACACTACCTTTGCGCTGTTTTTTAGACACTATGAAAGCCGTCACACTCATATCTGATTTTGGTACCCAAGACCAATACAGTGCTATGCTCAAAGGTGCTATGCTCAGCCTCAATTCCGACCTCAATATCGTCGATGTCTCTCATCAAGTAGATACCCACGACATCCGACAAGCGGCTTATTTCCTTAAGGCTATCTATCAGAAGTTTCCAGCAGGTACCATCCATATTGTTGCCGTCCACAACTTCTATGACCCCAATTTTGAGATCATCTGTTTTGAGCATAAGGAACGATATTTTATTGGCCCAAATAATGGTGTCTTTTCATTGACCTTCGATACGGTAGATGAAAGCTCTATCTACAAGATCGTTTTTGATGAAGACCGTAATGATCTATTTAGTCTCATCGCGCATGGTGTCGCTCTTATCAGCAAGGGACTCTCCATTACAGAAGTCGGCCCACCTCTCAATCACTACGAAAAGAAACTCGCCGTACAACCTGTTATTACGGATAACGAAATCAGAGCTACAATTGTGCACGTAGACAAGTACGAAAACCTCGTCCTCAATGTCCACAAAGAGTTTTTTGAATATATCAGATCAGGGCGGCAAGTAGAGATCTACTTTAAGTTCCAGTCGCCCATCACACAGATCCACAACAACTATAGCGAAGTCTCTATGGGCGAAGTTGTCTGCCTCTTCAATGCTGCCAACTACCTAGAAATTTCCATCAATATGGGCAAGGCAGCAAGCCAGCTCGACTTGATGAAAGATGAGACAATTCCGATAAGGTTTGTGTAGCTCTATAAATTAGAAATCTCACTGCTTAAGCACCTTCACTTGACCTAACATCTTAGCTTCTTCCCATAACTGAAAAAAGTAAATTCCTGATTGTAAATCAACCATCGGAACTCTGAAAGTATGCAAGGCTGGCCCTGCTTCTATTTCTCTAACAATTCTTCCTTGATCATCAATTAGCCTATATTTTGCTGACCTAAGTAACTCATGCTGCAAATATATTTCCTCAAGAGTAGGATTAGGATAAGCTACTATATTGATACGAGCATTCTCATCTATAGTAATTACAGAAGATGTACTATCTGGCAAGATACGGCCTTCAGCATCTGTCCGAAATATTAGCATAGTACTGGCACGAAGACAATCAAGAGAATCTACTATACATTGCTCATCTCCGACAACCATATAGCCATCACTGGTCGGAACAACATCATTAAAATTAGTCAGCGCAACAGATCCATCAACTGTGGAAAATTCTCTTAACCATAGACTATCCCCATCATTACTTAGTTTGACTATGGCACCTCGAGTCCTAAAGGTGTCTGCCCTAGCTGTGAGTAATGTCCCTGCTGCTACGTATCCATCCCCTTCTATAGACTCAGTAATTCCAAACCAGCCGGATCTTATAGCTTGATTTCCTTCTACACTCCCAATGACTCTATCCCATAGTACACCACTTCTAGGATTATACTTGGATATCATCGGCAATAAATTAGATCCAACTACAAATGTACTATCAGGAAATTTTAAACTAGAAAATATAAAATTGCCTTCAGAATCTTTTATGGCCTCACTAAATTCTGTTCTATTGACTAATGTATCTCCTATACTGGACTCGATCAGATTCAATTCAGAATCAAATAAGTAATGAGCCACAGTCACACTACTAATAGAAGGATGTTGCTGACATAGTACAGAAATAGTTTCATCATCATTTTGAAAAATCCTCCTCGGGACGACTCTATCCGAAGTATCTCTAATTACACAATTCTGGGTAGAGTCTCCTACTACTTTATAAAGAGCTAGATTGAGAAGCTCTGGATTATCTCTATTAATCCCAGCTATAATTTGTTGATTTTCATCTATGGATATAAAATCAATTGCGCCGAAATTATCGAGAAAAGTTTCTAAAGTATCTCTTACTACTAAATCATTGTCTAATACATCGTAGCTGTATATAATAGTTCTGCCAGTACCATTAGAAGAATAAAAAACATCACCTGTTTCCAATCTATTGAAATCATTGTTCCTATTTATGGCAATAATAAAATCAACCTGTGGTATTGTATCATACTGCAATAAGTTACCAGTCCCGTCAACAAGCCCCATATAAATATAAAAAGTAGTGTCTAAACTCCATCTAGTCCCTGCAATAATGAAATTGTCATCATAATTATCTATTGCTTGAGCATAAGCCTCTCTACCATTTAGGTGATATTTTTTTATAAAATCCTCCTGTGCGCAACATTCTGAGAATGCAACAAACAGTAAAAAAAGGAATAATATTATTCTCATCTCATATTATTATAAAAATCTGATAGAGGCCAGATTCGAGGGTTCTGAAAAACAGACTAAGAAGTAAGGCTTTAGATTAATTGAGCATATACGAGAATGATCCATTGCTTATCCATATTTCTTGATGAAATACTCTTGACTGTTTGCAGTCACTCCAATTAGTAATAAAAAGAAAACAAGATAATTTTTCATAATTGCTTTCCCAAGGTGATTTAACCTAAGAATTTTAAAGATAGTAAATAAAGCAGTGGATGACTGATATAATCTTGCATCATCTTCCTATCGGCCAACAAAGCATTGACAATATTAACATCAAGGATACAACTTAAGCTTAGCTATGCTTACTAATTCTTGATTCCTTTTTCAAGTCAAAGTCATCTGGTAAACTAATTATACGTCTAATAGAATCGAGCTCAGGGTCTCCTAACCCAGGGTCATCAGAAGTGATTTTCTCTAAGTAGGATTCTATAATTTGTGATAGACTCTGATTATTAGCTTTGGCGTACTGTTTGGCCTTTTCTATTACAGACTTCTTTAAGGAAAGGGTCAATTTGGTATTCATACGTATAAATTATACCTAATATATGTGTATGTAAGTTTCATTGCAAGGTACTATATGTCAAGCTACATCTCTTATCTTTGCCCAACTATGATCGTTAGAATCGTTAAAATGCAATTCAAGCCAGAAGAAGTCAACAACTTCAAGCAGCTCTTTGATGAAAGAAAGGAGAAAATCCGCAACTTTCCAGGCTGCCAACATCTGGAACTGCTACAGGGTGTAGCGGGTAATAATGCGACCTTCTTTACTTACAGCTACTGGGAGTCGGAAAATGACCTAGACAACTATCGCTATTCTGAGCTCTTTGCGGATACTTGGAAACTGACCAAACAAATGTTCTCCGAGAGAGCCGAAGCCATATCTACACACAAACTGCACAGCCTTACTTAATGCCAACAATAAGAACCGAGACCTACAAGATAGAGATCGACCAAGAGCTCTCTAAGCTCAACACCTATCTACATAAGCAAAAGCCTACCAAGCTCTTTGTTATCGTCGATGAGAATACGAAGCAGCACTGCCTACCTATCTTTCACGAAACTATAGACTATGGCTACGAACTCCTAGAGACCGTCTCAGGAGAAACCAATAAGAGCCTTGACACTTGTCTCAGCCTTTGGAATCAGCTCGTCTACAACAAGGCAGACAGAAACAGTATGATCATCAACCTAGGTGGTGGCGTGATCGGTGATATGGGGGGCTTTGTGGCGGCGACGTTTATGCGGGGGATACCCTTCATCCAGATGCCGACGACACTGCTCTCTCAAGTGGATGCTTCTGTGGGCGGGAAGCTTGGTGTAGACTTTAGAGGTTACAAAAATCTCATCGGAATGTTCCAAAATCCTGCACTCGTCTGGATCCATACACCATTCTTAAAAACGCTTGACGAAAGAGAATTACTGAGCGGCTTTGGAGAAGTAATCAAGCACGGCCTCATCCAAAGCAAACCCCTATGGGAACGCATCAAACTCAAGGGCACAGAACTAAC
>CALBWK010000192.1 GCA_937969415.1 uncultured Saprospiraceae bacterium
TTCATACCAACCATAAGTTTGTAATTTTAACCAACAGAAATAGTCGAGTATGCTAAACCCACAACATCATAAATTTTCACTGCCACAAGATCAGATCTATTTCAATGTAGCCTATATGGCGCCCCTACTCAAGTTGTCACAGGCACAAGGGATGGCCGCTTTGCTCAAAAAGGCCAACCCCACCGTCTTTGGAAAACAAGATTTCTTTGATGATAGCCACTTACTCAAATCAACCTTTGCCCAGCTCATCTCTGCACCTAGCGAGCAGATAGCCGTCATCCCTTCCGTCTCTTACGGAATGGCCAATGCTGCCAATAATCTTACCTATAAAGAAAATGGAGAAATCCTTTGTCTTGAAGAACAGTTCCCTTCCAATTATTCTCCTTGGCAACGGGCAGCAAAAAAACACAACCAAAAATTATTGATGATCAGTCCTGGATCGGATAGCAGTACGCGTACTAAATCTTGGAACCAGAATATCCTCTCTGCCATCAATGATAAGACGACAGTTGTCTGTATAAGCCACGTGCATTGGGCAGATGGCACCCTCTATGATCTCCAATCAATAAGTCAAGCTTGCGAAAAGCACAACGCTTATCTCGTTATCGATGGCACACAATCAGTAGGTGCTCTTCCCTTATCCATGAAAGACATTCCCATCGATGTACTGATCGTTGGAGGCTACAAGTGGCTACTGGGTCATTACGGAATGGGGCTCGCCTACTACTCAGAAAAATTTAATGACGGGACACCCATAGAAGACAATTGGATCAATAGACTCGATAGCGATAATTTCCAAGCGCTGGTCAATTATCAAGATGCGTATAGACCTGGAGCAACTCGGTATTCGGTAGGTGAGAAATCCAACTTTATACATACGGCCATACTGCAGGCGGGGCTGGAGCAGATATTAGAATGGCAACCTGATAACATCCAGAAATACTGTCAGACACTACACAAGCAACTTATCGAAGAATTAGCGGGCACAGCCTATAAGGTACCTAAGCTGGGTGCCTCCTCTGCACATCTGACGAGCATACGGCTAGGCAAGGGAATGGATATGGAACACATCAAAAGTGTCTTGTCTGAGAACAATATCTTCGTCTCCTACAGAGGGGAGGCCATAAGAGTATCTTTTTATGTCTTTAATACTGTAGATGAAGTCAAAAAATTTGCTGCAGTACTCAAAGGCATTGAAGTAAACTTAGTTTAACTTTCGTAGAGATATCTATAGCAATTATCCAATAATCAAGTCAATAGTTAATTCTCTCTCTTTACTAGCTTATAACTTTACAAACTTTCTGACAATAGATATGCCATTTTCATTAAGGAGACGCAAAGTATATAGGCCAGGACTAAAGGCACCTGTCTCAAAGGTCAACTCTGGTTGATTAAGTTCATTACTTTCAATTAGGCGTCCATCTATATCATAAATCTCTACAAGGCCTTGAAGGTCAGATTTATTATCTATATGCAATAGTATATCTACTGGATTAGGACTAATAATAAGGTCTCGATCTGTCAACAATTGATCTTCCGTTGAGGTCCGATCTAGGAATTCTTCTATATCAAATCGAAACCACTCTGGATGCCAGGAATTTTTACGTCCATCCACAAAGCAAGAATGTGTAAACTGAATAAGTAAATCTCCATCTTCCAATACAAACAAATGTTGTATAAAACCTCCCCAATCAGGAATAGACAATTGTACCCTTCTGACTAGTTGATCCTCACCATCTTCAGTGACTTCCCATACCTCAAAGTCACTAAATCCACCTTCTGTGAAGTTAAGATTTCTATTTGCATAGTAAATCCTTCCATCTGGAAACAAGTTAACAGTCCCATTATTTACAAATCCATCGTAGCCATCTAAATGGGCCTCATAAATTAGATTGAAGTCACGATCTAACAACATAAAAAAGTCGTCACAAATAATAAAACTACTATTCTGAAGATTATAGCAACCTTTAACGACAATGTACTCTTTCGAGATTTCTGCAATGCTGATCTGACTAAAGACATCCAAGCCTAATTCCTTTAAATCTACTTCTCGGATTACATTAAAGTCCTGGTCATACTCCGTCAATATCGCTTCAAAAGTATGATCAAAGCCAACTTCAGGAGAATACTGCTCTATGTGCAAGAATGTCTCCTCTTCAGTCAAGTACAACGTCTTACGCCTGTTGATCACAGCCTCCACATGTGGCCTGTCACTAAAACGACCTACAACAACGGTATCTGGCCCACTAATCGCATAGCCATTACTATCAACTACATTCTTGGTTAAATAAAAACCCCTACCGTCCGGAAAAAAATTCCTTCTATCAGTGAAATGAATCAGGCTATCTTCTGAAAAAAAATGTCCACGAGAACTAGGACTAAGAGCACTAAAATTAATAATCGCCTTAAGGCTATCAGTATCGGATGGAGTAAAACTCGCTAAGCGTTCTCCTGTATGTAGATCATATACTTTTCTATAATACACACCTTCCAATTGACCATAAAAATTAACCGTATGCGTAGAACTTGAATCTGGTTGATCCTCTCTAACTCCATAGACAATAAACTGATCATCCACAACACTCGTCTGTAAGACTACTTCCCTATAAGGTTCTGTACGGATATCTTCAATGATTTGCCATTCAAGCTTTCCAGTTTCCAAATCGACCTTTTCTATCACTGCTGAAGATATGTCATGATCAATCATGTTTTCCGTTAGTGTATATAAATATCCTCCTTCTACAAAAGAACCTGCATCAAAACTTAAATGCTCCATACCATCTTGATAAAACTGCTGATTAGTAGCAGTAGTATCCGTATAGCCAATGATACTGCTGTCTATCGTAAGATGTCTCCATAAGGGTGTGACGTTTTGAAAAGTGATTGCTTCATAATCGCACTTTAACTGGGCATCAATTGTTGATACTATACTGAAGAATACAAGCAGTGTAAATATATTTCTAGTCATAATTATTTGAATTAAATTAGGAGAGGTGACTCTCACCTCTCCAGAAAATGACTTAGGCTAATTTTCGCATCTAGAGATACACTTTCCATCCGCAAAACAAGTTGGTGAAGCATCAGGACCACAGTCTCCTGGTATATTTGTTGTAAGTGCTCCTATCAATATCACTTGACCTTCATTCTTACACCATTCTTTTCTTTCTATGCAGCAACCTTCTGCACCTGACAGGCATCGTGGTGTACTGACTGTAATTGCACCGCTAGAATCAAAACTGAAACATAACTCAATACAATCAGCCTTTATGTAATTAGAAGTAGTTGTCAGATCAATAGAACAATCCCCTACAATAGCGACATTTTGCATATAAAAATCGACAAAGATTCCATAAGCAGCTTCCATATCTTGTAAACTAAGTTGGCAATCTGTACCTACAGGTGTTACAGACACTTCTTCAAAATTATATTCGGTAGTACCATTCTCAACACTACATATTGTGATATTCATATTTATCACTACTGAACAAGGAAGACTGGCGCTAGATATTATTTGCTGTACTGTGATATGGTCTCCACAATCACCCTCTGGGGAACAAGGTTCAGCATTTCTTAAATTCAACTCTGTAGCAATTTGTTGAGAAGCAAAATCCTCATTAATCTCACTAGTATCAGAACAAGAAAATACAACCATCACACAAAAACTAAAAGCTAGTATAACGGAGAACGGATAGACTTAAATAATTTGTCCATTTTTATGAAGTTTTGTGAGTTCTATTTGATTACAGAACTCGGGGTTAATTAATCATACGATACAAATTCACTTATATTACAAATCATTTTAATATACGTTAAATTAAATTTACAAGAAAAAAATTTACTACTAATTACTATAAAGTGTCGCATACAATCACACATTTGAGAAACATAGCCATCTAATCCACTCTAGAAAGTCAAGGATATAATTAGGTGCTCAGACGATGGGGGGTACGGATATTGGAGTTGTAATACCCTATTCTTAGGCAATCGACAAGCGGATAACTATATTTACTAGCTTATGTCAAAGACAAAATCCAAAGAGAAGTATATAGATATAATTGGTGCCAGAGAGAACAATCTCAAAGACATCGATGTCCGTATCCCTAAGAATAAGTTGGTCGCAAAACAAGATCATTCTCTCGCCACCACGATCTGATGCACCCTACGCTGATCGTCCTTATCGATAATATGCAGATAGTATATTCCTGACGGATAAGCCTCCACAGACAACACATACGTATTATAAGCTTCCGTATCTGTCCTCTGCATTATGAGAGCACCTTGGCTATTATACAGCTCGTAACTATAACGAGTGGCCTCATCATGCTCCACATAGATATAGTCAGAACTCGGATTGGGGAAAATCCTTATCTGATCCTCAAAGTAAGAAGTAGCACTGGTAGAATCCGAGAGAACGATATGACCCTCCTCATCTATTTTGAGTAACCACACTTTACTAAATATAGAATCTTCCGGACTATTGGTATTTGTTACTAAACCAGATAAAATATAATTACCGTCTCTCGCGGGTTTTATCTGTGTGAATTCTGAATATTTTTGATGTATCTCCTCCATCGCTCGATACTTTCTATGCCAGATACTGTCCCCTTCCTTAGAAATCTTGGCAATCTGGCCTCTACCAAAACTCTCCTCGGTTTCTTCATCATCTATACCACAAAATAGATAGCCATCCTTGTCATGACTCTCTACCAACTCGTAATAGTAACTGAACTGTGGGCCATATTCAGCACCACCCACTGGCGCAGTCCAAATCTCATTGAGATCTGCATCAAACTTAATGGCTACCGATCGCCACCACTCTAGCTCACCGAGATGCTGATTGGTCAAGATGACAATATTATCTTCAGCATCTATTATCCCTTCTACATAGATATGGTTATAGTTTAAGTCATCTAGCAGTATTTTTTTAAGTAATTGAAAGTCTTCATCTAATTTCCATAAAAAAATTCTGACAGAATTACCTGCACCAAACTGCCTACCCATCACCACATAGCCTTCCTCCTGTTCTATAATCTCGACACCATAAATATTATAGTCTGCTTCAGTATGCCTGACTTGTCGATTTACAACTCCAGTATTAGGATCTAAGGTTTGTATCCAGAGATGTTCACCACCATTTACTAATAATAATACAAACTCATTTTGTCTGTTAAGTAATAAGGAACTAGGACTAACTGAACCAAGTCCATTTAAAGTGTCTTGCACCTTGTGTAAATAAGTCACAGAATTGGTTAAAAAATCATATTCATGAAGAAAACTAATGTTCATCGTAGTAGGATCATTATCATTAGATACTTCGCTATGTGCTCTGTACACTTTCGACCCAGTACATATTATTTCTCGGCAATTATTTGAGATAGTAATATTCGCATCTGGCTCTTCAAAAATTGCATAATCCAACAACTTAAAATTAGCAGAATACTTTGCAAAAAAAGCTTCCCAATTTAATGGCTCGGCCTTAGGTAGTGCTTGACCAGAGATAACAATTTCTCCAGATTCTAGCTCTATTATAGAATAAGTAACCTGCTGATGAAAATCAAAATCAGACACCTCATTAAGAGGTGTCTGAGCTGAACATATATAAGCTAAAAGATGTAGGAACAGTAATATACTACTGACCGACCTTAATAAATTGTTTTTCATAAATAACTTTGCCACTGCGCTTTAGTGAGATAAAGTAGATGCCATCTGGTAATTCATATAAGTCGAGATGACCAGACTCAGAAACGAGATTATAATATACGCGTTTTCCTTCAGTGTTGTAGATTGTAGCTGACGTATTTTCAGACATACAACGAAGGACTAGCCTAGAGACATCTCCAGATTACAAGTACCCTATTACTATAGTGATCTGTATGGGTATGTCTACTTTCCAATAAGTCACCAATCATTTTGAAATCAAGACGGCTGTGCTCTCTATTTTGTGACCAATGTTTGCTATCCTCCTGAAGCTGTGACGGAGACAACATTGGAGGAGGTGATAGAAGTGGCAGGAAGAATGATACGGGATTTGGCAATATCAATAATAATGGTCTGTTTTCTTAGAGCTTACATTTCGAATATTGGTGCAATATCAATTTGCAACCCCACTACAGCAACTGATTCTATTCTATCTGCTGCGGTGAAGGTACCCTTTCGAATATATTTTGAATCCACCAATACAAATTGCTCGATCAACTCTTCTTTGGGCATAACTATCCAATACTCTTGTACACTTGCCTCTTCATAGATGTCGTACTTCAATTGTAAGTCCTTCTTTTTGGTATGTGGAGAGAGTATCTCTATTACAAGCGTAGGAGGTCCAAAAGCTCCACTTTCCTTTAAGATACTGAGGTCACAGAAGATGCATAAATCTGGCTGAACTACAGTATGCTCATTTCCATTATTCCTATTTTCAATGGGTAATACAACATCTATTGGTGCTGAAAGTAGACGACAGCTCCTATCGTGAAAATAGGGTGCCATCTGAATAAAAAGGTTAGAAGAAATAGTCTGATGTCTCAAATTAGGGGCAGGAGTCATTTTATAGATTCTTCCTCGAATCAGCTCCACCATATGGTCAAACTCAAATTTTAGATAATCTGAGTAGGTATAAATCTTACCGTAGGTTATAGGGGGATCTTTAACTTCTCCATCTTCCATATTTAAATATACTGAAAAAACACCTGTAATATTATATCCAACAAGTCATAGAAGATCTGTAGTCTCTGAATGAATATGGCACTGATTGCAACGGAACTGAATATCAACTGATTTTTCCAAGGGATTAATTCTTGCTAGGCAATCGATTATCAACTACCTATATTTGCTAGCTTATGTCAAAGACAAAATCCAAAGAGCAGTATATAGATATAATTGGTGCCAGAGAGAACAATCTCAAAGACATCGATGTCCGTATCCCTAAGAATAAGTTGGTCGTTATTACTGGCCTGAGTGGTAGTGGGAAGTCCTCTCTCGCCTTTGACACCTTGTATGCAGAGGGGCAGAGACGCTATATGGAGACGTTCTCTTCCTATGCACGACAGTTTCTCGGTAAAATGGAGCGGCCAGATGTGGAGCAGATACAAGGACTGAGCCCTGTCATCTCTATAGAACAGAAGACTACCTCGTGGAATCCGCGCTCTACTGTAGGAACAACTACAGAGATCTATGACTTTCTGAGATTGCTCTATGCTCGTATCGGTAATGCCTACTCCCTTCACACCGGAAAGAAGATGGTCCAGTACTCGGAAGTAGAGATCATAGAGAAAGTTCTAAAGGACTACAACAATAAAAAGATCTGTATCCTTGCTCCCGTAGTCAGATCTCGAAAAGGACACTACAGAGACCTCTTTGAGCAAACAAGAAAAAAAGGCTATACCAAGGTAAGAGCTGATGGAGAGATCGTCGATCTGAAACCTGGCCTACAACTCGACAGATACAAAGTCCACGATATAGAAATCGTCATCGACAGAATCAAAGTCACCAAAAACAAGCGAGATAGAATAGCCGATAGCTTAGAGATTGCCTTTAAGCAGTCGCCAGATTTTATTCAAATTCTAGAAGTCGACAAGGCGGAGGTTAAGCCATTTAGTAAGCGCTTGATGTGTCCCGATACCGGTGTCTCGTATGAGGAACCTTCTCCTAATACTTTCTCATTCAACTCCCCTTATGGTACCTGCCCCAAATGTAGAGGCTTAGGCATCTGTCACGATGTGGATATCAAGAAAGTTATTCCTGACGACAAGAAGACGATAGAGGAAATCGGCATTGTGCCTTTTGGTGAAGTCCGAGACAACTACACTTTCAAACAACTCAAAGCCCTCGCCAAGAAATATAAATTCACTTTCAAGACTCCGATAAAAAAGATATCAAAGAAAGGACTCCAAGCCATACTCGAAGGAGGTGACGAAGTTAATGTACCTGTCAGCTACTCCAAGCATGATATGGTCTATAACTTGGCACACGAAGGGCTCATTGCGATGCTCCACCGCTGGCAGTCGACATCTACCTCAGAAAAGATTAGAAAGTGGGCAGAGAATTTTATGACCATCGTCACGTGCCCTAAATGTGCGGGCTATAGGCTCAAGCAAGAATCCTTACACTTTAAGTTGGGCAAAAAGCATATCGGAGAGCTAGCCACAATGGATCTCAACGAGTTGCAAGATTGGTTTTCTGGCATAGAAAAGCACCTCAATAAAAAGCAGCAGACCATCTCCAAGGATATCAATAAGGAGATTAGAATGCGTCTACAATTCTTATTGGATGTGGGTCTAGATTATCTTTCTCTTAATCGTCCGACGAGAACCTTATCCGGAGGAGAATCACAGAGAACGCGACTTGCCACACAGATCGGCTCGCAGCTCTCAGGCATCACCTACATAATGGATGAGCCGAGTATAGGCCTCCACCAGCGCGACAACCAAAAGCTTATAACGGCTCTAAAAGACTTGACGACCATCGGCAATACTGTTGTTGTCGTAGAGCACGATAAGGATATTATGTTGGCTTCAGATTATTTGATTGACTTGGGTCCTGGCGCAGGAAAGTTGGGCGGCGATATCGTAGAGGAAGGCCTCCCCAAATCTTTTTCCAAAGGGAAAGGCATCACTGCAGAATATCTCAATGATCGTAGAAGCATCGAAATTCCTGAAAAGAGAAGAAAAGGAAACGGAAAGAAACTCGTACTCAAAGGTGCAACAGGTAACAACTTAAAGTCAGTAGACTTGACCATTCCTTTAGGCACCTTCACCTGCGTGACGGGGGTTTCGGGAAGTGGAAAGTCTACACTAATTAATGAGACCCTATATCACATTCTAAGGCAACACTTCTACAAGAGCATCAAAGATCCACTGCCCTACAAATCTTTTAAAGGGATAGATGAAGTGGATAAGGTTATAGAAATAGATCAGTCTCCTATCGGTAGGACGCCTCGCTCTAATCCTGTCACGTACATCGGCGTCTTTACAGATATTAGAAATATATTTTCTAGTCTGCCAGAAGCCAAGATAAGAGGTTATAAGCCAGGGAGATTTTCGTTTAATGTCAAAGCTGGAAGATGTGAAACTTGTGAGGGTGGCGGGATGAAACTCATAGAAATGAATTTCCTACCCGATGTCTATGTCGAGTGTGAGGAGTGTCTAGGCAAGCGATACAATCGAGAGACTTTAGAGATTATGTACAAGGGTAAGACCATTTCTGATGTATTAGAAATGAATGTGGATGAGGCTGTAGAATTCTTTAAACCGATACCGAAGATCTATAGAAAACTGAAGACACTAAAAGATGTTGGACTTGGTTATATCACACTAGGTCAGCAAGCGACCAGCCTATCTGGTGGGGAGGCGCAACGTGTTAAGCTGTCCGAAGAATTATCTAAAAGAGATACCGGCAACACGCTTTACATTCTAGATGAGCCGACAACGGGCTTACATTTTGAGGATATCAAGCACCTTCTTGTCGTTCTGCAAAAACTTGTAGACAAGGGCAATACCGTTATCGTCATCGAGCACAATATGGATGTCATCAAAGTGGCTGATCATATAGTCGATGTCGGGCTAGAGGGTGGCCGTGGTGGTGGGACAATCTTGTTTGAAGGTACACCAGAAAAACTAGCCAAGCATAAGACGAGTCACACGGGGAGATTTCTGAAATTAGAGTTGTAGAGGTAGTGTTTAGAGTTCACTTTACAAGTAAAAGTCGCCTCTGACTTATGTCAGGTAAATTCTACCTTTGCATAAGGTATTCTGAATTAAATCCGAAAGACTATGAAAATACTTATCGTTGGAGGTGGCAATATGGGCCTCACCTATGCCAAGAGTTTGCTCAATGCACACATCGTCACCGAGGAATCTATGATGATCCTGGAAAAGTCCAATGAGAAAGCAGAAAAAATTAAGATCCTTAATGTAGGCACTGTCTTTGGCGAACCAGATGCCTATATCAAAGAAGCAGATCTCATCATCCTCGCTGTCAAGCCACAGGATTCCGATATCCTCTTCTCGAAGATAAAAGGGTTTATCGATCACCAACAAGTCGTCCTATCTATAATGGCAGGTATCCCTATGACAAAAATCTCTGCCGCTCTCAACTGTCAGAAAGTAATCAGAGCCATGCCTAACCTCCCTGCGCAGGTAGGCTCAGGTATGACTGTCTACACCTCAAGTGCAGAGGTCACCCGCATAGAACTGGTTATGGTACAGAATATTCTTAACTCCACAGGCAAGACTATTTATGTCGATAATGAAGAGCTTATAGATGCGAGCACCGCTATATCTGGTTCGGGACCAGCCTATGTTTTCTTTTACATACAGTCACTTATCGACAGTGCACAGCGACTAGGATTTAGCAAGTCGCAGGCAGAACTCCTCGCTTATACGACCTTTAAAGGGACCATTAACCTCTTCAACAAGCACAACTTTAGCTGCGAAGAATGGATCTCTAAGGTGGCTTCACGTGGTGGCACCACAGAGGCAGCCCTTAATTCCTTTGCGAATAATGAGGTCAAGGCTAAACTAGGCGAAGCTTACCAAGCCGCCTTCTCCAGGGCTAGAGAGCTTAGTGAGTAAGAAGCAGTCCTTCATATAAGTCTAATTTAGGATGTGTCAAACTATTGCCCAATAGCGTTAAGCCCACCCTATATCCTAGAGTACTCCTGAGCCTTTTTGTACTTTTGAGGCTCATTTGAAAAAAGAGTATCATGGATTTCAAGAACCTCATCTCACATTGTAAGGAATATGGTTTCATCTTTCCCTCTAGCGAGATATATGACGGCCTTTCGGCGACTTACGATTATGGACCCCTCGGTGTAGAGCTCAAGAACAACATCAAGCAATACTGGTGGAAAAGTATGGTTCAGATGCACGCCAACATCGTCGGACTAGATGCCGCCATATTTATGCATCCCAAGACTTGGAAAGCCTCAGGTCACGTCGATGCTTTTAACGATCCGATGATCGACAATAAGGACTCCAAGAAAAGATATAGAGCGGATCAACTCATAGAAGGATATGCAGAAAAGATAGAAGCCAAAATAATGAAGGACGTCACCAAGGCGGCCAAGAAATTTGGCGATGACTTTGATGAGAAGCA
>CALBWK010000193.1 GCA_937969415.1 uncultured Saprospiraceae bacterium
CTATAACAATATCAGAACAGGGTCCTGTAGGTGATATTGTTCAAATCGAGTTACAAGATGGTTCTAACTGCCAAACTGCAGGAGACTTGATCTGCGATACACCACCAGATTATGGTTTTGGTTTTTCTTGCAACTGCTGCATCCTACCATGGGAAGTATTTGATAGAAATGGAGATGTCATAGAACCGCTTATGGAGAACATTATGTCTTATTCTCAAGGCTGTGATATACAGACTTTTTCTCCTGATCAACTGGTCGCTATCCAAGCTTCTCTAGATGCGTCAAATAGAGACTACCTCAGAAGAAATGTTACGGAAACAGAGTACAAGCCAGTGGAAGGAGAAGTGGTATTAACCTCTCCAGCTCCAGGAGAAACTGTAGAAATATTTGATGAAGTAACTTTTGAATGGGAGCCAGTAGAGAATGCTGAATACTATGTTGTAACGATCATCGGAAGTCAAACATTTAGGGAAAGAACAACTTCTCCGAGTTTAACTTTCACAGGACTACAGCCAAATGAATTCTTTGCTTCTTGGTCTGTAAGAGCATACGGTGTTTTTGGTGGCGGTTGCGATGGTAGTGCTACAAGAAACTTCAATACAGGAACATCTTCATCAGCTGTCAATGAGCTAGATTTTGTATCTGAGCTTAATATCTTTCCTAACCCAATAACTGCTAATTCAGATATAACAGTACAATTTACAAGTACTCAATCTGAAACAGCTCAAGTTAGGCTGCACACAATAACTGGTGCACTTGTACATTCTTCACAAGTACAGATACAATCTGGTGAAAACAGAATCCTTATCGATGAGTCTAATGTGACATCAGGAATACTTATCCTAGAGATAAAGACAGAATCAGGATCTATTTTAGAGAAAATAATAGTTGAATAAAATTTCATATGAATTTACACGAGTATCAAGCAAAAGAACTCATAGAAAGTTATGGTGTGCCGATTCAGAAAGGCATTATGGCAGAAACTTTAGATGAAGCCATAGCAGCTTACAAGAAGATTACTGCAGAAAGTGGGTCTGAAGTTGCCATCGTCAAAGCTCAAATCCACGCGGGCGGAAGAGGAAAAGGAGGTGGTGTCAAGCTAGCAAAAAATGAATCTGAGCTAAAAGAGCATGCAGGAAACATACTAGGGATGATGCTTAGAACGCCTCAGACTCCAGGTGGGATGGAAGGTCCAGGTAAGCTAGTTCAGAAAATTCTGGTAGCCGAAGATGCCTATGCTCCAGATTTTGATGCTTGTAGTGAGATATATGTCTCAATTCTTATGGATAGAGAAAAGCAAAAGAATGTTATTATCTACTCTACAGAAGGTGGAATGGATATAGAAGCTGTTGCAGAAAAAACGCCAGAACTCGTACATAAAGAGTGGGTCGATCCGATGCTAGGACTTCAAGGCTTTCAATTAAGAAAGATTGCCTTCAATCTAGGATTAAGTGGCGCTGCTTACAAGAATATGTCTAAGTTCATTTCAAATCTTTACAAATCTTTTGTAGGATCGGATGCTTCTCTTATTGAGATTAACCCTACTCTAAAGACTGCTGATGACAGAATCATCGCAGTTGATACTAAGATTAGCTTAGACGACAATGCACTCTACAGACAAAATGAATTAGCAGTATTAAGAGACGAAAGCGAAGAAGATCCTACAGAAGTAGAAGCTAAGAAAGTAGGTCTTAACTACGTAAAGCTCGACGGTAATGTAGGTTGTATGGTTAATGGAGCTGGCTTAGCGATGGCCACTATGGATATCATCAAACTATCCGGTGGCTCACCAGCTAACTTCCTAGATGTTGGAGGTACTGCAGATGCTGCAAGAGTGGAGCAAGCATTTAGAATCATCTTAAGAGATCCTAATGTCAAAGCTATTCTCATCAATATCTTCGGTGGTATAGTTAGATGTGATAGAGTCGCCCAAGGTGTCGTAGATGCTTACAAGAATATGAAAGACATTAATGTACCGATCATCGTAAGGTTACAAGGTACAAATGCAGACATTGCAAAAACAATAATTGACGAAAGTGGACTATCTGTTAAGTCAGCTATTCTTCTTAAAGAAGCTGCTGACCTAGTCAAAGAAGTACTCTAGTCGATAAAAGATTCATACAGAAAAAAGTCTCCAATATAATTTGGAGGCTTTTTTTTTGCTTACCTATGAGCAAAACTTCTTGCTTGTTGTTATAGCTGTAACTTAGAACAAATGATAAACGAGAATCGCAACTTTCTTATACATCCAAGTTTCATTGCCTTAGGGCTTTTATTGATGGGAGTTACAGCTTTGTTTGTAGGTTTCAGCTTTGCCTACGTATATACGCGGGTGCAGTCTGGCCTAGAACCTTTACGATTGCCAGTACTCTTTATTATCAATACACTGATACTTCTAGCCTCTAGTTATGTACTTGTCAAGTCAATGGACTATTACAGATCTGACGAAACAGAAAAATACAAGAAGAGCCTAGGGCTTACTTTACTTCTGACGCTACTTTTCTTAGCTAGCCAGATAGTTGCGTGGAAACAACTATTAACAGAAGGCATCGCGATCAACCACAGCAATATGGCTTCGTATCTATACATTATTTCAGGTGTTCACTTTGCACACGTGATTGCGGGCATTCCTTTCTTAGCTGTGTTTTACTATCGAGCGGTCAAGCAAATTGTAGAACCTATAAGCGTCTTGGTATACTTTACAGACCCAGTCAAGAAACGACATCTCAAGATGATGACATTATACTGGCACTTTCTAGATGCCTTATGGATATATCTAGTTGTATTCTTTCTAGTGAATATGCTCTTCTAGAGTCTTACCTTATAACCAGTTTTGATACTTTCTTGTGAGAAAGAGCAGCGTTGAGTTTTTTTGTAACACTCTCTTTATTCATTTCTAATTCTTGCTTAAGAGAAGCTGAGGTAATGTAAACTTCTAGAGTTCCATTATAGAATCTGACACCAGAAGTATACTTGGAGATCATATCCCCAAATGTCCTTCTCCAAGTATCTTCAACTTGATACTGATTATAACCCTTGGATAACTTGCTCTTATCGGAGAAGATATTAGAGAGTATGTCTTTTATTTGTTTTTTGTCATCCATTGGAAACGGTGCCGTCTGCTATTATTAACTGATTATACTCTAGATTGAGTTCTCCAAAGATCGGTAAAAGTCTTTCATTATCAGTATCAGAAATAAAGACCTGTCTACCCTCTTGACTGACCTTCGCTAATAATTGTTTAACACGCTGCTTGTCCAGCTTATCAAAAATATCATCTAACAATAAAATAGATACAACAGAAGTGATGGCCTCCATCCATTGCATTTGAGCTAATTTAAGAGCTATGATTGCAGTTTTGAGCTGACCTTGTGACCCGTGTTTCTTGATCGCTTGGCCATCTATAGAGATGTATAGATCATCTTTATGAATTCCTGAATTGGTTTTGGCAGTAATCAGATCCTTCCTCAAGTCTTGTTTTAACAACTGCTCTAATGTGTTATCAGTGAGTTGTGAAGCATATTCAAGACTTACGGATTCCTTACCATCGCTAAGCTGTTTATATAGAGATTCAAACTGGGTGATTAATCCACTGATGTGTTCTGAACGAGCTTTGTGAATATAGCGAGCGGGTTCCACCAGGCTCACATCTAAAGAGTCAAGATAAGTACTGTCAGAGATACCTTTTTTGCTCGCTTCCTTCAGATAAGCATTGCGCAGTTTGAGTGTTTTATTGTACTTCAGTAAGTTGTGTAGGTATCGCTTGTCAGAATGAGAAATGGTTTTATCAAGCAATTTACGTCTTGCTTGACTGCTATCTAGAAGTATGAGGATATCCTTGGGGGCAATAGTAAAGGCAGGAATTACTCCCATCAACTCAACTAAAGACTTTAGTGGTTTTTCATTTAAAGTCAGTGTTTTCTTCTTGCCTGTAGATGAAACGATGGCCATTTCTAAGCTTTCCTCAGGTCTTGAAAATTGTCCAGTAATTCTAAAAAAATCATGGCCTGTCCGATAGATGTGTCTATCTAAATGGGTAAAGAAGGACTTGCCGTTACATAGATAGTAGATAGAATCCAGTATAGTTGTCTTTCCAGCCCCATTCATCCCGGTAATAAGGTTCAATCCGCTCTTAAATTCTACTTTGAGTCTATCGTAGTTTCTGTAATTAGTGAGACCTAATAATTCTATACTGATATGATTCAATTAGTTATCTTTATAGCTTGGTTGGAGACCAAAGTTAGGTCTATTTATCAGTATTAAGTGCATTAAAACAATGGCAGAAGTAGCAAACAAACCTAAAAAGAAGACGAAATCGGAAAAAGCAGTGTTCGATAAGGCCACTTACCTCAACTGGTACGAAGTGATGTTGAGAATCAGAAGATTTGAAGAAGCATCCCTCAAAGCGTACAGTCAGCAGAAGATCAGAGGATTCTTACACGTATATATAGGTCAAGAAGCTATTGCTGCGGGACTTGTTTCTGCATTGACAATGGATGACAAAATCGCAACAGCTTATAGACAGCATGGTATCGCGCTTTCAAGGGGTATTTCATCTCGTAAGTGTATGGCTGAGTTGTTTGGAAAAGTTACAGGTATCGTAAAGGGAAAAGGTGGTTCTATGCACTTCTCTTCTAAAGCCCATAACTATATAGGCGGTAACGGTATCGTCGGCGCCCAGATTCCGATAGGGACCGGTGTAGCACTAGCGGAACAGTACAGAGGCACTAAAAATCTATGTGTAACAATGTTTGGAGACGGCGCTGCTAGACAAGGAGCACTGCACGAGGCCTTTAATATGGCGATGACATGGAAGTTACCAGTTCTTTATATCTGCGAAAACAACCAATATGCAATGGGTACATCAGTAGAGAGAACCTCTAATGTACCTGAAATGTACAAGCAAGCCTTAAGTTACGAAATGCCTAGCGAGCAGGTAGATGGGATGTCCCCAGAAGCCGTACACGAAGCGCTTACTAGAGCAGCTGAGCATATCAGAAGTGGAAAAGGACCTTACTACTTAGAAATCAAGACCTACAGATATAGAGGTCATTCAGTCTCTGATCCAGGAAAATACAGGACAAAAGAGGAACTCAATTCCTTTAAAGATAGGGACCCTATCAAAGAAACTGAAGAGAAGATGATTTCGAACAAGATTGCTACACAAAAGGAAATAGACGCTATTAAGGATAAAATCAAAGCTGAAATCGCAGATTGCATAGAGTTTGCTGAGAATTCTGACTTTCCGATGGCATCTGAGCTGTATGATGATAACTATGTGCAAAAGGATTATCCATTCATAATGGATTAAATAATAATAGATATGTCTAGTAAGTCACCTTACTGATAGTTTATTTATTTTTGCGCAAATTTTTTTAAAAGATAACAATGGGTAAAAGAAGAAAAGAGGAGGAGCTAGTAGAAGAAGTAGTAGGAGCTGTAGAAAATACATCTGATAAATCGACTGCTTGGTTTGAAAAGAATAAAGGTCTCATAATGGGACTAATAGGATTATTAGTGTTGTTAACAGCAGCATTTATCATATACAAGTTCTTTATAAAAGAACCTAAAGAGAAAGCTGCAAAAGTAGCTATCTATCAAGCTGAGCAGAGATTTGCTCAAGATTCCTTTGCACTAGCACTTGACGGTCCTGGATTTGAAGCTGAAGGATTCTTAGACATTATAGATAACTATAGCGGCACCAAAACGGCCAATCTTGCTAAGTTATACGCAGGAATTAGCTACTTAAATCTAGGCCGATTTGATGACGCTATTTCTTATTTAGAGTCTCATAGTGGTGCAGGTTCCTACTCTCCTATTATGAAGTTTGGCAACTTAGGTGATGCTTATTCAGAAAAGGGAGACTTCGGAAAGGCCATTAGTATGTATCAAAAAGCAACAACTTCCTCAGAAGATGCTCTTTTGACACCCTATTACCTATACAAGCTAGGTCTCTTAGCACGAAAGCAAGGTGATAACTCTACAGCCTTAAATGCATTTAGCAGAATCAAGAATAAATATCCTAACTCCAATGAAGGAGAAACGATAGATATGATGATTCGATCTGTGAGCTAATATGAGCTCAGCAGATTTCACACCTGAACATAATCTAAAAGATGCCCCTTCTGCAAAAGGGATGCATATCCATATAGCTGTATCCGAATGGAACGAGGCTATTACAAGCAAACTGTTGGACGGTGCTGTCAAGACACTAACTACTCTAGGATTAGATAAAGATGCGGTAACGATAATGAAAGTGCCCGGCACCTTCGAATTACCAGTTGCTGCTAAGACGCTGTTGAAGCATAAAGCTGCAGATGCAGTTATCTGTCTAGGCTGTGTCATCAAGGGTGAAACAGAACACGACCTCTTTATCAATCAATCTGTAGCTACCGCTCTCAATCAATTGGCTATAGCATCGTCTAAACCAATCATGTTTGGCGTGCTTACTGTCAACTCTATGGAACAAGCTGAAGATAGAGCAGGAGGCAAGTATGGCAATAAAGGAACAGAAGCTGCGCTTACCGCTGTAAAAATGGTCTCAACTATCAAAGACCTCTGTCAACCAGCCAAATCTATAGGATTCTAAGGTGTAAAGCTTAGACGTTTTCCCGCCTTAAGACCTGTCAACTTATTGTTTCTGTATACCCACTTCCCATTACATAAGGTATCTGTGACTTTGCCTTTTATATCAAAGTTCTCTAAAGGAGACCAACCACATTTATACTCAAGATTGTCCTTATTCACTTGCCAGTTGAGATCAGGATCAACTAGAGCAAGATCCGCAAAGTAACCTTCTCTCAAATAGCCGCGCTCTTCTACATCAAAGAGGACTGCAGGACTATGACACATCTTATCCACAATAAATTCCATACTCAATTCTCCACGATGGTAAAAGGACATCATAACTGCGAGACTGTGCTGAATAAGTGGTAAGCCTGAGGGCGCTTCGAGATAAGGCTTGGCTTTCTCTTCTATAGTATGCGGTGCATGATCCGTAGCTATAACATCAAAATAACCATCCTTGAGGCCTTGGAGTAAAGCTTCTCTATCGGAAGCAGATTTTACTGCTGGGTTACATTTGACATGATTACCGAGAGTATGATAGTATCCATCATCAAAGTACAAGTGGTGTACACAAATCTCAGCTGTAACCTTCTTGTCCTTGAGAGGTATATCGTTATCAAATAATCCGATTTCCTTAGCAGTACTGATATGCAGGATATGCAATCTCGACCCATGTTTCCTAGCGAGATCGACAGCAAGACTAGAGGAAAGATAGCAACCTTCTTCATTTCTTATAAGAGGATGCATATAAGGATGTATGACGTCATATTTCTCCTTAAAAGAGGCCATATTACGACGTATCGTTGCCTCATCTTCACAATGTGTAGCGATAAGCATAGGGACCTTAGAGAAGAGATTATCCAACGTCTTCTCGTTATCAACTAACATATTTCCTGTGCTCGAACCCATAAAGATTTTGACACCACAGACATTCTTTGGATTTGTCTTGAGCACTTCTTCGACATTGTCATTCGTAGCACCCATATAAAAGGAATAGTTAACTGTACTCGTCTGAGCAGCGATGTCATATTTATCTTGCAGCTTCTCTTGTGTTGTACTTGTGGGCTTCGTATTGGGCATTTCCATAAAGGATGTCACACCGCCAGCAGCAGCAGAGCGAGCTCCTGTATTGATATCCTCCTTATGCGTAAGGCCAGGCTCTCTGAAGTGGACTTGATCATCGATAATACCGGGTATGACCATTTTACCATTGACATCTACGACTTCTGTATTTCCCTCAGCTGTAATACTGGAAGCAATTTTCGCTATTCTATCATCTTTTACAAGAAGGTCTCCTTCTACAATTGAACCTTCATTAACTAGGCGTGCATTTTTAATAAGTATCTGACCCACGATTATTCTTTTTTGTGCTCTTATAAAATCACTAACTATTAGAGAGGTGAAGGTAGGGATTATAAATACCTTTATGAATCAAAAAACTAGAGACATCAAAGACATTCAGAAATTAAAGATAGGGGTTCTAGGGGGAGGTCAACTCGGTAGAATGTTGGCACAAGAGGCAGTAGGTTGGAATCTGCAATTGTCATTTTTAGATAAGAGTGCAGATTTTCCAGTTCCCAAAGTACACCCCAACTTTGAGGAAGGTGATTTTACAGACTATGATTCTGTTCTAAAATTCGGAAGTGATAAAGACATTTTGACGATAGAGATTGAGAATGTAAATACAGAGGCTCTACATAAACTGGAAGAGCAAGGTGTCCTGGTCTACCCGCAGCCTAAGGTGATTCAAACTATAAAAGACAAGGGTCTACAAAAACAATTTTATGCGGAAGAAGGGATCAGAACCGCACCCTTCATACTTGTATCTGGTAAGAAAGAGATTCTGACCAAGCTAGACGAGGGTACACTCTCCTACCCTTTTATACAGAAGACGCGGACTGCAGGCTATGATGGCAAAGGCGTCGCTGTAATTAAAGATGAGCAACAACTCACAAAACTTCTAGAAGGACCATCCGTCATAGAAGATCTTATTGATATAGATAAGGAACTTGCAATTATTGTCGCTAGAAATCAAGCTGGCCAGATGACCCAACTTCCACTCACTGAAATGGTTTTTGATGAGAGAGGTAACCTGCTTGATTATCTAATTACGCCGAGTACTATTACGGATGAGCAATCGACACAGTGCAGCTTACTAGCCACAGAAATCATTTCTAAACTAGATATGGTTGGCATTCTAGCAGTTGAATTCTTCCTAGATAAATCAGGACAAATCATTGTTAACGAAGTCGCCCCTCGCCCGCATAACTCTGGGCATCATACTATCGATGCTGGACCTAATTCACAATATGACTTACACCTGCGTACACTACTTAATATGGCGTTGCCAGCAGAGACAGGACACGGAGGCTATGCATTAATGTGTAATGTGGTAGGTGAGCCTGGCCATACAGGAGAAGCCATCTATGAAGGTCTAGCGCAAGTGTATGCTCTACCCCAAGTCTATGTGCATCTATATGGCAAATCAATTACCAAACCCTTACGTAAAATGGGACACGTCAATATAGTTGGGGATACTAAAGAGGAGGTCCTTGAAAAATTACAGAAAGTAAAGTCACTACTTAAAGTTAAAGCAACAATATGAAAGTTGGAATCATAATGGGTTCAGACTCAGACTTACCCGTAATGGGGCAAGCGTCTACCATCTTAGATGAGCTAGGTATAGATTACGAAATTACTGTAGTCTCTGCCCATAGGACACCACAGCGGATGTTTGAGTATGGCCAATCTGCAAAAGATCGAGGCCTACAAGTCATAATTGCTGGCGCTGGTGGAGCTGCCCACCTACCAGGAATGATTGCCTCACTGACGCCACTTCCTGTAATCGGCGTACCTATCAAAAGCTCTAATTCTATTGATGGGTGGGATTCAATACTCAGTATTCTTCAGATGCCCAATGGGATACCTGTAGCAACTGTTGCACTTAATGGAGCCAAAAATGCTGGGCTACTGGCTGCTCGTATCTTAGGTAGTACTGATGCTAACATATCCAATAAGTTAGAGGCCTACTCACAATCTATGGAAGCAGCCGTAATGGAAAAAGCGCAACGTGTAGAGCAAACAAAAAAGGGACAGGCCTAAGACCTATCCCTTATTTATTTCTTAATATCTATTTGTATTTATCTAGGAACTAGATTGAAAGCTACTCTCCTATTCAGTTTTCTTCCCTCAAGATTATCGTTTGATGAAATAGGCTTAGCTTCTCCATATCCTGCATGCGTCATTCTACTTGAACTAACATACCCCTGATCTCTGAGGTAATCGTAACAAGCCTTAGCTCTCTTTTCTGAGAGTAGTTGGTTGTTAACTGCACTACCTACATTATCAGTATGTCCTTCTATAATTAAGTTGTAATCAGGATATCTATTCATAATCTGTGCGATCTGATCTAGGACACTAAATGATTCTCTTCTGAGTATTGCATTACCAGTATCAAAAGACACAGCTCTCATCGCCAGCTCCAAAGTTGATCTGTCTGATGAAGTTATTTCTGGACATCCGTTAGACGCTACTGATCCAGGAGAATTAGGACATCTATCTCGACTATCATCTATACCATCACCATCAGTATCTGGACAGCCATTGAAGGCCGCAAGCCCAGCACTATCAGGGCACTTGTCTGCACTGTCTGCTATACCATCGCCATCTCTATCAGAAACAGTTACCGTTTTATTAGGACATCCATCATTGCTGGCTAGCCCTCTTACTTTAGGGCATTTATCCATAGAATCAGGGATGCCGTCACCATCAGAATCGGCATCAACTACAGCTTTAGGGCAACCATTGTTACTTATATCTCCTTTTTGATTAGGACAGTCATCATTCTTATCTAAGACGCCGTCACCATCAGTGTCCATATCCTTCATCTCTCCTTCTCCATCCGGACATCCGTTATTTTGCTTGGTGCCTGCCTTATTGGGGCACTCGTCATCGTTATCCGAAATACCATCACCATCCGTATCAGGACATCCTTTAAAGAGGCTCACACCTTTGATAGATGGACAATCATCTCTATAATCAGGTATGCCATCACCATCCTTATCTGGACAGCCCTTGAGGTTGGCTGGGCCAGCAATCTGCGGACAAAGATCAATATCGTCCTCTAAGCCATCACCATCAGAATCCAGTTTACCCATATCCTTCATCTTATCCTCCATAGGCATTTTGTTACCAAATAGGTAAGTAAACCCAATACCGTGATGTAGATTGTTTCTGTCATCTGATAAGGAATATCTGAATTCTGATTGCCAATTAATGTAGGCGTTATCTCTCACATAAAAGTAAAGCCCGACCCCAAATGGAATCTGCATATTGAATTCTCCTTCATCTTCCAGTACTCCACCAAGTCCTGCCATAACATAGGGAGTCACTTTAGTCTCAGGCTTGTAGAATTGATATTGTAATTGTGCATCAGCACCATAAACGTTCTTATGGAAGCAACCTTCTATCTCAGAGTTATGGCTATTGACCACACCAACTTTGACTGGTAATACAAGATTTAAGTTCTGATTGAGATTCTTCTGTAGACTTATCTCAAACCCGTGATGATAAGCAGAGAAGTCTGTTATAGACCCACCATTTTGCGATTGATAATCCATAAAAAGGGTCTTAAAGGATAGACCATATGGATATTGCGGATTTTGAGCTTGAGCAGCTGTCATAACAACAACTGAGAACAAGAGAATTAATAGATATTTCCTCATTTCATTCATTCTTTGAATAGACACAAAAGTAACGTATCCTAACCTAAAAACGTCCTTTTGGAAGAATATATGGAGAAAATTAAATATACATTTTCTTCTGAAAGCCAGCATTCTAGAAGAATCTAACGGATAATCTCAAAGATTTAACGTTCCAGACATTGTCAATCTAGCTCAGAGCTTCAAAATATCCTGTTTTTTTATTCTTAGTGACATTGTCCCAATTGTAATATCGTCCATTCATCGATATATAGACACCTGGAGGAAGAGCCTGAGCGAAGGCCAGAGCAGCACCTAAGTTAAAGAACCCATCAGAGGAATTGCCAAATGCAATCGGAATCATAGCACCGGTCATAACGATTGTCTTTTTCTTCAGTTTCTTACCAGCTAGGTATTTCGCTGTTTTGACTAAGGTATCTGTACCGTGTGTTATCACAATATTATCACACTCAGAAGACTTACAGTTCTTATAGATAAGTTTGCGCTCAGCACTCTTCATCTCTAAGCTATCTATCATCATTAAGGTCTTGAGGTCTATATCTAAAGTGCACCGGCCTAACTCAAACATATCTCGTAGATGGGTATCTTTAAAGTAGAGTTCACCAGTTATATAATTGTATTCTTTATCAAAAGTACCGCCTGTTACAAACACTTGAATTTTTTCTTCCATTACGCCTTAGGGTTATAGTGGTAAAACTAACTTCTTGATAAAGTAAATCATACTTTTGGTTTAATAAATACTCGATATGTCAAGTCATCTTTTATCTACCAAATTACAATCGATGTCTCAATCTGCTACCATTGCGATGGCGCAGAAAGCTAGAGAACTGAAATCCCAGGGAATAGATATCATAAGTTTAAGTTTGGGCGAACCAGACTTCGATACACCCGACTTTATAAAAGATGCTGCTAAGGATGCCGTTTATGCTGGATATACGAAGTATACTCCTGTCCCAGGACTGGTGGAGCTAAGAGAATCAATTTGTACTAAGTTGAAAAGGGATAATCAACTTGATTATGCGATAGATCAAATTGTCGTTTCCAATGGTGCCAAGCAGTGCATCGCCAATGTATGCCTTGCACTACTAAATCCAACGGATGAGGTTATCATCTTTACGCCGTATTGGGTCAGTTATTTTGAGATAGTAAAATTTAGTGGTGGGCAGCCTAAGCCACTTTTTGCAGGCATAGATCAAAACTTCAAAGTGACGCCTGAGCAGCTCGAGTCAGCTATTAATGATAAGACCAAACTGATTATATTTTCTAGCCCTAGCAACCCTACAGGAAGTGTTTATACAGAAGAGGAGCTACAAGAGCTATCAGCGGTAATTGCAAAACACAATGACCTGTTTGTCCTATCTGATGAAATATATGAGTACATCTGTTTCCAAGGCAAAAATCCTAGCATCGCTGCTCAACCTGGAATGTATGAAAGAACTATAACAGTCAATGGTATGTCCAAAGGTTTTGCTATGACAGGATGGAGATTGGGTTATATGGCGGCACCCAAATGGATTGCAAGTGCTTGTGCTAAGGTACAAGGGCAATTTACTTCTGGCGCTACGAGTTTTGGTCAGAAAGCAGCTTCTATTGCTCTACTAAGACAACCAGCCGATCTTGCCTATATGAAGACCAAGTTCTTAGAAAGAAAGGAACTGGTCAAAAGTAAACTTGGAGATATACCGGGTGTCAAAATAAATGATCCCCAAGGAGCATTTTATTTCTTTCCAGATATTTCCGAATTCTTTGGAAAATCAAATGGTACTAGAAGAATAAATGATGCTGATGAGTTTGTAGATGTCTTGCTTGATGAAGCACATGTTGCCGCGGTAACAGGAAGAGCCTTTGGTGACCCGAACTCATTCAGAATATCTTATGCAACATCAAATAATATACTTGAAGAAGCGATGAATAGAATTGCTAGAGTACTTGCAACTTATAGTTAGTCTTATAAAGACTATTTCACGGCAGGTTTAGGTATCAGATCTTCTCGATCTTGACGCTTTAGGATCTCTTGCATCACTTCATCTAGCTGATCCCCTCCAATGTTCTTAAGCAGAATTTCGCGGTTCTTATCTAAGATAAATACTTTAGGTGTCGTACTTACGTTGTACTTAAGCTTAAATCTGGATTGGTGATATTGGTCAGCTGCATTGATGAAACCTAACATATCTTTCTTTTCCAAATTTTCCCAGCAAGTCTTCGTCTTATCCTGATGCTTAGAACAAATAGCAAATAACTTTACTCCACTGTCCTTCCACTTGTTATTGAACTCTACAAACTTCGGCATCATCTTAGTGCAGTGGCCGCAATCAGGAGCCCAGAACAATAAGACGAGATATTCGTAGTCAATATCAGAAATAGAAATAGGAGTGCCATCCTCTTTGTAGACTTTAATATCAGCTCCAATATTCCCTATGAGGACAGGCTCGAGTTTCTTTGCATTATCAATAATCTTAGCTAGACTCTCTTCTCCCACCCAAGGGGCCTTTCCTTTTTGATAGTATTCATTCACTAAGTGAACATATATGGCGTCATAACCAATTATTTTTGAGGTGCCATACTTATTAAGGAATGTACTGAGAAAATATCTGTAAGTATCTTTTGCAGGTTCCATTTTATCTAGAAGAATATCAATACTCTCTTTGATACTGTCTGGATGATTTACGGTCAGCTTCTCTAGAAAGTAATCCACTTTGGGCGAAAGCACGCCTGCTTTAAGGACGACCGGATTAGCCAAATCAACATTATCAAAATAGTGCTCCTTAAAATAGAGGTAGCGTTTTAATTGTGCCTCTTCATCATCTTCAAATAGTGGCACTTCTACTTCCTCGCTTGCTTTTAAAATTATTGCAGATATCGACTTAGGAGTCTTTGAGATAATATCTGATTGAGCTTTAACTATAATGGCATCAATCTTTTCCAGTTCTTTATCAAACTCTTCCGTGGGTAGATTCTTTTCGGTGAGCGCCTGGATCGTATCTCTTAGAATAACAGCTCGAGGGCGATGCTCGCCTAAGAGATTGATATACGCTTGAAAGTTCTCATTGTCTTCTGATCCTTGGAACTTAGTATTCTTCTTATCGTTGTAATCAAATTCTATTTGGAATTCTTTGTCTCCTTCATTGACATGAAACTGTACGTACTGGTTGTCAGGATACGTCAAGAGGATGTATACACCATTTTCTAAGGTATCTTGTCCTGACAGCTCGAAAGTACCGGTAGAAGTACTATACAAGGTGTCTCTGACCAATTGCTTATCTCCATAGTAATAACCTACAAGCAGGGTATCGTTTTCATAGTTATCGACCTTGATATCTATATCATAGAATCCTGCATCTGATTGCGCCTGAGAATTGACGGCTAATAGACAAAATCCGATGGTCAAGTAGAAAAGTATATATCTCATATTACAAATAACTGTGCAGCTGGGCCAAGGGTCAATGAATAACGTGATTTTAATGAATATTTAAGCTTCGACTTTAACGCCTCTTTGGCTGGCCAATAGAAATAAAACAGCCATTCTAATGGCTACTCCATTCTCCACCTGCTGGAGTATAATCGCGTGCTCACTATCCGCTACATCACTATCTAATTCTATTCCACGATTTATAGGGCCTGGGTGCATTATGATCTTATGCCCATCTATAGAATCCAACAACTCCTTTGATATGCCATAATAGCGACTGTATTCTCTTAGTGAAGGAATGTACTTGATATCCTGTCTTTCTAGTTGAATCCTCAACACATTGGCGACATCACACCAGTCTAGACTCTCTCTCACATTATAAGAAGTCTCTACACCTAATGCTGTAAGATGCTTAGGGATAAGCGTAGGCGGTCCACAAACGCGGACCTTGGCACCTAATTTTTGTAAGCAGAATATATTGCTTAGTGCCACTCTAGAATGCATAATATCTCCAAATATGCAAATACGCTTATTTCTCAGATCAGCTCCTAGAGCTTCTTCCATACTGAAGGCATCCAACAAAGCTTGAGTGGGATGCTCATGTGTCCCATCACCCGCATTAATGATCTGTGCATCTATGTGCTGGGATAAAAAGTGTGCTGTCCCTGGGGCAGGATGTCTGATGACTATCATATCCACCTTCATCGAGAGGATGTTATTCACTGTATCAAGAAGCGTCTCACCTTTCTTAACTGAACTATTAGAAGAAGAGAAATTAATCACGTCCGCAGACAAGCGCTTCTCCGCCAACTCAAATGATAACTTAGTCCTTGTTGAGTTTTCAAAAAACAAATTAGCGATGGTGACATCTCTCAGAGACGGTACCTTTTTGATAGGCCTATTAATAACATCTTTAAATTTTCTCGCCGTCGAAAAAATAAGCTTGATGTCATCTCTAGTGAGGTCTTTAATGCCAAGTAGATGTTTCGTGCTTATGATTCCTTCACTCATCTTCCTTCATTACTTTTTTGAGTATATCAAAACCTTATCCTCGCCCTCTAGATGCTCCCATTCTACACTGACATACGCCTCATCAACAGCATCTACTTCTATGCCCGTATAATCTGTCATTATAGGTAAATGTCTATTGAATCGTCTATCCACCATCGTCAACAACTCTATGCGTTCTACTCTTCCAAAATCTTGGAGAGAAGACATAGCGGCTTGGATGGTCCTTCCCGTATATAAGACGTCATCTACCAATAATATCTTTTTACCGTCAATGTCGAAATCCATTTGAGTAGCGTTGGCTTTCAAAGGTGTCTGTCGCATTCTGAAATCGTCACGATAAAAAGTAATATCCAATTTTCCTAGTTCTATCTTCTGCTTAGGATAAGTTTTTTGAATTATTGCTATCAGTCTCTCAGCTAGTATGACGCCTTTCTCTTGAATACCGACTACGTGTACTGGTTCCTTAGAACTGTAGTTCTCGATTATCTGACTGGCAAGACGCTGTAGGGTTATCTTGAATCTTTCTGGACTGAGGATTTGTCTTCCTTTCTGCATCAACAACAAAGATATATAATCAATAGAGAGTGTACTATGCTTTTATTCTCTTGTATTCTGTCCAGAAGTAATAGCCACTGAGCAGTAGAAAGATGAGGCTAGAAATCCAACTGATAAGATTACCAGTCTTGTTACTCTTAGGCTCAAACTCAAAGACTACCGTATGTTGTCCACTAGGGATTTCCAAGGCCCTCAATATATAATTAGCCCTAATATGATCAACAGGCTGACCGTCTATATAGGCATTCCATCCTTTATCAGGCCCGTACCATACTTCCGAAAATACGGCCAATTGGTTTCCTATTGTATTAACGGAATAGGTCAGTTTATTGGGTTTATACTCCGAGAGGTTAATTGTGCTACTGCCTTTATCATACTGTTCACCTTGCTTAAGGACACTTTTAAATTCTTTATGAACTATAGCTTCTCCGAGCGGATCAAATTCATTTAACATTTGAATTTCTTCATCTGGTGTATTGACATATTTGACAGCATTGACAAACCAAGCATTACCTAGAGCGGCGGAATTAAGT
>CALBWK010000194.1 GCA_937969415.1 uncultured Saprospiraceae bacterium
TTAAAAAAGTTGCAAAGACTACAAAAAAAATAGGAATTTCAACTACTCTAATTGCAATTGGAAAGCAAGATTTGAAATTAGGAATACTTGGTTTAGGAATTTCTCTTCTTAGTGCGGCTGTTGAAAAAAGGGCCTAAAGCACTATCCATAACAAGCGATAGGACGGCATACTTCGTACAGCCGCCTATCGCCGATACGTTATCTGTAAGCAGTTGAAAAATGGGATATAAGAAAACATGCTTTAAATGTAGAAAATCGTTTAACAGACCAATTGACTTTGGTTCTGGTAGAGAATATCCTTGCCCTCAGTGCAGCAAACCAATGACCTTAATGACTCACCGGTTTAGACCTCCTAAAAAGGATGATACTAAAAGTTGGGAAGTAGCGGAGTTCCTATCAGAACATGGATTTATATATCAATCAATATTCGAAACTCCCTCTGGCGGAACGCATATCAATTATCCTACGACTAAAAGGGCAGCAAAGGACTTCGTTATAAGATACAAAGAGCAATCAACTAATTGGCCTACAAGTAGAACTAGTATTTGCAAAACAGAAAAACTACAACCACAAGAGATAGCTAAACTATTGCAATCTTTCGAACAGATTTTATTAGACTTGTCTGAATCGGGATACGAAAAAAAATACTTCTACAAGTTAGTGAAAGAACTAAGTAATTGCTTGGTACAAGAAGTAAGACCTATTCAATACATATCAATTGAGAGAGATGTAGATTCTTCTGAGTACAATCTCTACAAGGAGGAAATGCTACAACTAATCGAGAACTACAATAATCAAAGAAAAACAGTCTTCAAAACATTTCTTGAATACTTAGAATTGAATCAATCAAGTTCCTTCAGCGAAATAACTAAGGCTATGAAAACAAAAGGTCAATATCCCAAAGGTAAATTTGATTCTTGGAGATTTTGGCAGCACGGAAGTGATATAGAATTCAGGAATAGTAGAACTGATGAACATATTAACATACTTATGGCAAACAAGGATTCATTGAATCCAGATTCATTATTCACTTACATTCATTCACAATCTAATTTGGAAGGCCTAACTAAAGTTATTGCAGGCAAGCTGAAAAACTTAATCAGAATGTTAGACTTATTAGTTCTTGATAATAGATTAATAGATATTGATAATACATTAAGGATGAAGATAATTCAGGTGAATGAAAGCCTACAGATAACACAGGATGATCAGGGAATGGCTCCTACGTCACCACTCCCGATATCCTAATTCCGATAGCTGTAAGCAAAATCAAAAAAGACACTTAGGACTTGAATCAATTATTTATAAAATACAAACCAACTATTGATAAAATATTGGACAAAGGAAGCTTCTTGATTCCAATATTAGAAGATTCCAATTCTTTTGAGGTATTCGAAATGGAAGAGCATAAAACGAATATATATGGTGATATAATAACTGGTCTAATTGTAGCTGGTTTTATAATATTTCTATTGATATCTGAAATTGAGATAAATGGGAATGAAATTGCTTTCTACTGTTTCATAGCCTTTATGTCATTATGTTCAATTGTATTAACTTTCAACGGAATTAATAAAATTAGTAATCCAAATAACAAATCAAGCCTATCTGTCAATTCAAAAAGAATAAGACATTATGATTCTATAAAATCAGTATCTAAGATTGTAAAATGGTCTGATATAAAAGATGCTGTAATAAAACTTTACCGACATCAAAACGGATTTGAAAAGTATCTTTTAATCTTAAATAAAGAAGATAAAGTAATCGGACTAAATATAACTTACCTATATGAAAAAGGTAAAAAATCCATACTGAAAGAGGATATAAAGAAGACAATCAAAATGAGTGAACCTCAACTAACTAATCTTAGAATAATTTTAGGAAAATACCTGAACAAAAATAAAGTGCCTACAGATAACAAGTGATATGAGATCAGACTTCCTTCGGTCGTCCGCTCCATATCACCGATGATAGCTCATACTGGGGCTAAGTTCCCATATTTGGAATTTATCAATAAAGTTCGTATAGACTAGTAGTCAAAATATCATTCGAAAACCAATTGATATGGATAGGATTCATAGGAACACATTCTGAATACGATTCAATAAACACTAAAGAGGTATAATGAAGATTAAATTGATAAAAACCGAAGTAGACTACCAAAAAGCTCTTAAACGATTAGATAAAATATTCCACGCCAAGAAAGGAACAAAAGAATAAGAGGAACTTGAAATACTTGTTATGCTTATTCAACGCTATGAAGACGAAACCGTTGGAGAATTTCCAGATCCAGATCCAATAGAAGCAATTAAATTCAAAATGGAACAAATGGAAATGAGTCAAAAAGACTTAGCGGAAGTAATTGGTTTAAAGAGTAGAGCATCTGAAATTCTATCCAGAAAAAGGCCTATGAGTATAAACATAATTAGAAAAATCAGTAAAGCACTGTCAATTCCAGCAGACATACTGATTCAACCATATGAAACAGTGTGAATGAAGTACGAGCTATAGCATTGTGTGACCACAGCATACCCTTCGGATTACGTTAGGTGCACGTAATCCGTTGAACAAACCCCCTTCTGATATCCGCTAAGAACCGCAAATAGTTTGTAATATATTAAAGGATACCGCTTTTGTTTTGTTGGTAATTTTTATCACCAAAAACTATTTACAATACAACCGACAATAAGTAATCAAAATTTGCAAATCCTATAAAAATCATCATCACATAGAGCATATCAGTTCTTATCTAGCTGCCTTCGGTTAGATGTATGCGAAATTATTCCTATCTTATGTTATAGAACACATTTGAGTTGCCCTTTAGAGGGTCATCTGAGAAAATGATAATCTTTCCTGCTAATGGAAAGAAGCTAATTAAGAAATATTTAAACCTTGAAATTTGAATTATGACAAATAATATAGAACTTATTGGAATCCAATCGAATAAGATAGACAAATCAGAAACGGAAATAATCAAGAGAATAATAGATGCACGTTCTCAAAATCAAAGCAAAGAAGAAATTATTGAGAACCAAATGATTGGGATTAAATTTAGTATAAACAAATACCTAAATGATTCTATAACTTCTGAAGTAGTTGAAGCGGGTGAATTCCTTAATGACATTCTCAAAGTATACGAAATCAAAAAAAATAGATTTGCTAAGTACATTGGATTATCAGAACCAAATCTGCATGCCTTATTGAAAGGTAGAAGAAAGATAAACAATGAAATCGCGAAAAAAAATAGAACTGATATTCAAAATTGATGCTCAAGCTTGGTTGTATATTGAAACTAAAAATGAAATCAAGAAATTCAATAGCAAAAATAAATTAACAAGCAAAGATTATACAATAAAGGAGCTTGTCGGGTGAATCACAATCACTAACAAGTGGTTATGGCAGTAGAGAATGTTTCAGGTTATGACACCTAGAGACAGATCATCTACATTTATTCCAAAGATACGCCTGAGCCCATTACCCATTAAACCTTCATACACACCAAAATCCCTGACTCAACAAAACTCCTCACTCTGCTAAAAAGGATCGCTCCGCATCTCTGCTTTAATCTTTAAGATTTTCCCGATAAATTTTTTGTCTAAACTGCCATTAAATGGTGGCGTCGCTTTGAGCGAATGTTTATTGCCGTAGATGGAGAGCTTCCCACCATTGCAGTAGATATTGAGATGATGATAGGCGATACACCAAGCATAAATTCTCCCTGTAGAATTAAAGCCGACGACGAGACCATTTTTACGTAACTCTAGATTGCAGTAGGCCGTGTCGTGATTGGCAGATATAAGATGTTGGATTTCTGGACTGGCTTCTCTGATTTGTAATTTGGCACAGCCTATCCCTTTCATTTTGAATCTTTCTAGAAAGCTGAAAGAAGGACCTACGATTTTGGCGATTTCTCTCTTTATCTTTTTGTCAGGATAAGTGATGTTGAGTATCAAGGCTTCTTCTTTTTTCTAGCGTTATATCTATTGATGGCACTTGGGTCATATCTGATCATAATGTGAATCCATAGTGATCTAGATAGACGTAGTATCCTCATAAACAAGATAGCGCCGATAAAGATTATGATGGCCATAATTCCGTTGACGCTGAGCTCGGTATATATGTTGAGAATTAGTGCTATAGGGAGGAGCAGCATAGAAGATAGTCCGTAGGAAATAAACATTGCCCCAAAGTAATACCCTGGCTCTGGCTCGTAGCGCTGCCCGCAGGTCGTGCAGGCATAAGGCATCTCTAACGGTTTGCTGATCTCAAAGGGTTCAGTAAATAGAGGAGATTGCCGACATCTGGGGCATCGGTATTGCCACGCATTGATCCATTTCTTCATCTAAGGTAAAAGTAGGCTATTCATAGTTGAGGATAATTAAGGACTTGCTGTGATTACAGAAAGAGGTCTAGATATATTACAATAGAATTAGCTAAATTTAGTTCTAGAAATTATAGACAGATACTTAAAAACAACTATCACATGACGAATTATTTAACATCTAATAAATTCTTCCTCCCAATAGTATTTTTCTGTGGATTACTGTTGGTATCCATAACTTTTACAAGTTGTGGAGACGATGAAGAGACTAACGTCGAATGCAATTCTTTCCCATCCCTAGGTGGGAGCATAAATCTCAATGGTGAGTCCTTGCCGCTGACTGTTGCTCAAAGATTGGTTTCTACAGGAACTGTCTCTAGAGATTCTTATACTTTTCAGATTGGAGGGGTGAGTGCCGATTGTAATTCACAGCAAAGTGTCAATTTGGCTCTTGAGGTTCCCGCGGAAAGTTCTTTGACAGGGACTTATAATATCAGATCTTTTCTGGAAGCAGGCCCTGATGAGGTGACAGGATCATTTTTGACACAATCTATAAATCCTATCTCCCAATCTCTAGTTGATTTCGATAGTGGTAGACTGGTTATAGTCGACAACGGAGATGCGTCTTATGAGATAGAAGTAGAAGGTAGCTTAGTAGGTGGTGGAGATGTAACGCTGTCTGTAGAGCACCAATTTTAAGAATACGGATATAGAAAGAATCCCTTCAATTAAAATAGTCTTACCAGAATCAGTTTTTGGTGAGTTTATGAAATGAATCCTGCTTTCTTTTTGTTATACCCCTCGATGAAAGGTTTTCTCTTCACAACTTTGCTACTGACTATTGCGTATGTGCTTCCCGCTCAAGAGTGGAAGCTCATCAAGAACAAGGACAATATCATTGTGCATACCCGCAAGATGCCTGGTCAATCGATCAAGGATCTGAAGATTAACACCACCTTCAATACCACGATGAGAGAATTGGTGGCAGCCCTCGAGGACTTCTCTACAGACCAGAGTTGGGTTAAGAATACCATCTTCTCTAGAAAGATAGAAGAGCGCAGCGCTTCCTATTTTTATTTTCATACGGCCACCGACCTCCCTTTTCCTGCCAAGGATAGAGATGCGGCGATGCTCTATACGCGGGTGCAAGATCCTGACACTAAGGTCGTCAGGATAGACTATACAGGGGCGGCGGATAAAGTCCCTGTCGATGCTGATTATGTACGTGTGCCTTCGCTCACAGCTTATTATATATTGACGCCGGTATCTGATGGACAGATTGATGTAGAATACTATCTCAGAACAGACCCCGGCGGATCCATACCCAACTGGGTTATCAATATGGCCATCAGCGTCGGTCCTACGGATACGATGAAGGCCCTTCGTCAAGTCTTGTCATCAGGTCGCTATGCAGAGACGATAGTGCCAGGGCTGCTTGATCCATTTAATTAAGAAGAGTAGTCGTTCCTTTACTGCATCTACTGTACCTTGCCTTTCTATAAAATTAGGGCAGCCCATTGAATTATCTAACCTTAGAGAAAGTCAGCAAATCATTTGGAGAGAAGACGCTTTTCTCTGATATAAATTTGACTATAGCCAAAGGGCAGAAAATAGCCCTCATCGCTAAGAACGGAACAGGCAAGACAACCCTCCTGAGAGTCATAGCCCAAGAAGAAGCTCCGGAAGGCGAACATGCTAAAATCCTGCTCTCTAAGGAGATACGTGTAGGTTATCTCAAGCAAGATCCCGACCTCAATCCCAACGCCAATGTGCTAGAGGCGGCCTTAGACTCCGATAATGCCCAAGTCCAAGCCATCAAAAAACTAGAAGTAGCGACACTGCTCAATCGCGAATCCGAGATACAAGCAGCTGTCGAGGAAGTGGATAATCTGAAGGCCTGGGATATAGAAGCCCGTATCAAAGAAATCCTCGGCAAGTTGAAAGTACACAACTTCGAACAGAAGGTGGACACCTTATCAGGGGGGCAAAAGAAGCGTCTGGCTCTCGCTAAAATACTGATCGAAGAACCAGATTTTCTCATCCTCGATGAGCCGACCAACCACCTAGACCTCGATATGATAGAGTGGCTGGAAGAGTACCTGGGGCGGCAGAACCTGACTCTCTTTATGGTAACCCACGATAGATATTTCTTGGAGCGGGTATGCAATGAAATCGTGGAGCTCGATGACAGTCAGATCTACACCTATAGAGGTAACTATTCCGATTACCTAGAAAAGAAAGCCAACCGCGTCGCCAACGAAAAAGCCAATCTCGAGAAAACGAAGAAGCTCTATAAGAAGGAACTGGACTGGGTAAGGCGCCAGCCGCAAGCCCGAGGTACCAAGGCCAAATCTCGTGTTGATAAGTTCTATGAGATAGAAGACAAAGCCAAAAAGCGGGTTGCTGATGATGAGGTAGCTATGCGTATAGATATGGCTCGTCTAGGTGGTAAGATACTAGAAGCGCATAATGTCGGTAAGTCTTTTGATGACCTCTGTATCGTTAAGAACTTTACTTACAAATTCAAGAAAGGTGAGCGGGTAGGTCTTGCAGGGCCTAATGGTGCTGGAAAGACGACATTCATCAAACTCTTAACCAAAGAGATTAAACCCGATACAGGTAAGGTAGTCGTGGGCGATACGGTCGTCTTTGGCCATTATACCCAATCTAATGATTCGCTCAATGAAGATGTCAGAGTCATCGATTGTATCCGAGAGATCGCTGAGTTTATACCCTTGGAGAAGGGCAAGAAGCTGACCGCCGAGTCCTTGCTAGAAAAATTCTTGTTTCCAAGATCACATCAGCAAGTCTATGTGTCTCAGTTGAGTGGGGGAGAGAAGCGGCGATTGTTGTTGTTGCGGATATTGATGAAGAATCCCAATTTCCTGATTCTCGATGAGCCGACCAATGACTTAGATATCCTAACACTCAATGTCTTAGAGAATTTCCTGCAGTCGTATAAGGGTTGTCTTCTGGTCATTTCTCACGATAGATTCTTTATGGATAAGTTGGTTGATCACTTGTTTGTAATGACAGGAAAGGGTACGATTAAGGATTTTAATGGGACCTACTCAGAATTTAAGCATAGTCAGAGAGGTGCTGGGTCAACCAGTTCTAGTAAGTCAAGTCAGGCCGATCCGACAGCTTCGGCATCAGAAGCTCCAGAAGAGACTGTTCGTAAATTAAGCTACAAGGAGAAAATGGAGTATGCCCAGATAGAGAAAGATCTGGCTAAGATGGAAAAGCGCAAAAAGGAAATTGAAGCCCTTTTTATGGATAGCACCTTGGAGGGAGATAAGATCACCGAACTCTCTCAGGAGTTAGGACAGATCCAAAAAGACATTGACGAGCGGGAAGAGCGCTGGCTGGAATTGGCTGAGTATATGTAAAAAAAGAGCCTCAAGATAACTTGAGACTCTAATTTTAGCCTTGGGGCTATGTCTTTAGGACGCCTTGTTGTACAATTTGCCCTTGTATTTTTCCATCTGATTATAGAGCTTTTGACCAGCTGCATCTATGGCTAGATCGTGCCTATCACCTCTCGCTTCTACAAACAACTCTTTGCCTTTCATATTGACATGGAGCTTGACTTTCTTATAGGGATGGTTTTTCCCTCTGAAAAACACTTTAATGGATTCGATAAATGGATACTTCTTAAAATACTTTTGAAGTTGCTCTCTGGCATAAGTTTCAAAATAGTTTTTTCCTTCGATTTCATCTCTTACTACTTTAATATCCATACTTGTAATTGTGGGTTTTATAGTTAAAAATCCTTCAAATATTCCTTTGAACACTTGATTCTATGGCAATTTAATAGGTTAATCTGTTAAATGCAAAATTATATATGGCTTAAGTGTCATATGATAGAGTTTTTCTTGACTTTTTTTTGACCTTGCTGTTACCTTATGACACTTCATCCGTAATACAGCAAACAAAGCGACTTTTTAACTTGACTAGACTTGAATATAACGGCCTCATCGACAGCTTTTCGGACAGATTGTTCCGATATGCCCTCAAGCTGACAAGAGAGCATAATTGGTCTCAAGATCTGGTCCAAGAGAGCCTCGCCAAGTTGTGGATACACAGGGCTAAAGTGACCCTAGACCATGCGCCAGCCTTCTTATACAAGGTGTTGTACAACAAGATGGTCGATGATACGAGAAAGAACAAGCGGACGCAGCTGTCAGGCGTACTTCCTGAGAAGTCTACGCAGACAAGTGCAGAGTTGGAACACAAAGATTTGCTAGAGAAGGCCTTTAGCAAATTAGACGACAAGCAGAAACAAATTATAATGCTGAGAGACTGGCAAGGCTATAGTTACAAGGAGATAGGAGAGATATTGGAGTATAACGAGAGCCTGGTCAAAGTCCACTTGTTTAGAGCAAGGAAAAAGATGAGAGCCATAATTAATGAATTGAATACCACACAGACAAGCTATAATGAAAATCAATAAACTCAACTACGAGACCTTTGTCATAGACTACCTAGAGGGGCAGCTTAGTGCTGATGACAGAAGAGCCTTTGAGCGCTTTGTCGAGGAGCATCCTGAGGTCAGAGCAGAAATGGATGCCTTTCTACAAGCACCCATTCTGACAGAAGATGAAGGTGTGGTCTACAGCCAGAAGGCAAAATCTAAGAAGAGGGGATCAGTATTGTATTGGGTCTTAGGAGGGGTCTTAGTGCTGATGCTGGGGACAGGGGTGTGGATGTTCTCCAGTCCATCAGAGGATATACAAGAAGTACCAAGTCCAATCCATCAAGAAGATGCGAGGGTGCTTCCCTTAGCTACTCAAGACTATCCAGAGAAATCTTTAGAGTCAGAGATGCCGGAACAAGTTGTACAAGAGAAACTATCAATAGAAAATCACAATACAACAGATACTAAAATTGCAAGCGCTCCTCTGCAGTTTGCTGAGATCAATGACAAAATGAAGGGTAACGTAAAGCAAAACTTACAAGTACCCACAGAAGTTAACGGCCAGCCTAATCAACTATTATCAAGTGAGATTGTAAGCCAGACAGAAAATATAGCTGCTGCGCCACAGGTTGCAGAGAACCGAATTAGTAAGACTAGGCAAGGAGATACAAAAGTGGAATCAAGAGCAATATTGCCTGCGGTACAGGCTCTAGCTGAAATCTCTACGAGAACCGATCTCAGTGAACCACGTATAGTAGAATTAGTCGCAACTGTCACGTCTAAAATCAATACAAAAGAAAAGAAGAAGATAGGATGGAGGAAACTCCTAACACCTCAATCTTATGAAGATATCGATCTCAGAACGGCACTAGTTTCTCAAACCCTCAAATCTGCAGTAGAGGATACCGAGAAGACTTTTGTCCCTGAAATTTTATTAACTAAATAAACTATGGATATGAAAAACTTAACCATACAAATGATAGCGTGCTTATTGCTGAGCTATACGCTAAGTGCAATGCCAGTAACAACGATTCCTCAAGACACTATAAAGGAAAAGAAAGTACTCAAACTCGAGTGGGGGGATGACGACGATCACGATCACCACAAAAGTGACGGCAAGTCTATAAATATCAGAAGTGGGATGTTAGATTTTGGCATCAGCTCTTACCTGAGTGATGGCAGCTTAGACTTGCCAGATGAATTGAGTGCTCTTGACCAGGTGCTGTGGAGGTCTATGAATATCGGTCTACACGTTGTCAATGTAAGAGCCAATTTTTCTGGAAGTGATAAGCCAGCAAAACTAAACCTGACTACTGGACTCAAACTGAATTGGGCACATTACTCTATGCAGCAAGATTATGATCTGCTTAGAAACCAACCGAGTTTTGAGGAGGCCCTTGATTTTGATGTGCCAGAATTGAAGAAAAATCGCCTGCGAGCAACGTACTTACAGATACCCGTACTCTTAGAGTTTACCTCTAATCCTACTAATTCTAAACAATCGCTCAATCTTGGCTTTGGATATGTGCACCAATTTCTGTTAGGTAGTCAATACAAGTTCAAGTCGACAGAAGGCGTCAAGCAAAAGACGCGAGGTGATTTTAATCTTCGTAAGAGTATGGGTATGATAGAAGCCCGATTAGGTGTAAGTCATTTAAACTTTTACGTACAATATGGATTAGGCCACCTCTTCCAAGATGGTAATGGACCAGAGTTGACACCGATTAATTTTGGTATCAATTTGATACCGAGATAGTATAAAAATTTGATTTGATATTGAAGTGGCTTGTCGAGAGATGGGCCGCTTTTTTTTGTTGATGTTTTTATTGTTGCTCAGGCTCCCAGTCCTCTATGCTCAATACATTCATCGTGCAACTGGTTTTGTCTCCAACCACAAAAACAAAATTCTGCTTAGTTGTCTCGCCATTAGGATAAGTGGCGGGTTGCCAGCGCGGCATATTGCAGACAGCATCCAGTAGTAAAGCATCAGCTGTTTCATCTTCAGTTGTTTGTTGGATGGCAGCGTCGACAATTGCTCCCGTCTGATCTACTGTAAAGTCCACAGCATACGCTTGATAGATATTGAAAGTTTCAACGGGAATCTTGTCTATTGTAGATTGGAGATGAGTTAGTAGGGCATCCTCTCCTGCTTTATAATTTGCTGGATGAGGACTGATGACAAAAGAGAATCCATTCTCTCGGGGAGTTTTCTCTTGACTATTTCCAACGGGAAAGTAGGTCAAAGATACTGTAATGGGTGTGCCGTTATCTGCCGCTCTTATTGCTGCTAATTGTTCCGTAGTTAAGGTATCGTTTTTGCTTTTGTATTTCTGAGTATGGCCGTTAGAAGTTGTTGAGAGGGAGACCTGCTGATATGCTTCGACCCAGTCTTCTTCGTAGTGCTTATTGAGATTTTTGAGTGTGACCGCGTTGTCCAGTTCTTCTAATGTCAGCGTAAAGCCCTTGGCTGTGGGGTAGACATTATAGAATAGCTCGAAATCTTGTGCTTGTACAAAGTGCGCCAGTAGGAAGAAGCAGATGATAAGTTTGGGGTTCAATTGATGCATAGTGGAATAAATATAGGAGATTAGCGTC
>CALBWK010000195.1 GCA_937969415.1 uncultured Saprospiraceae bacterium
CGAACCAAAAAATTCAAGGCTGGTTTCATTTCTTAACGGCTCTAAAAACTGAAATTCCTAAACGGTCTTAAACTCACCTTTGGCTCAAACAGAATCCCGTTTTTTAACGAAATTTAAGCCTTTAGATCCTAAAATGAAAAAGGCCAGTTTAGTTAGTTATTATTGCTTTGAGCTTGCGATAGCCACCACTCAGCATCCTGTACCAGAGCCATACAAGAAAAGGATAGACAACGACAACTAAGAAGTTGTAATAAATAGCCCCACCAAAATCAAAGTGATGGAAATGCATCACGGCTCTAGTGATCCCACAACCCCAGCACTCAATATCAAAGAAGGCCTTAGAAGGGCAGAGCGCTACAGTACTGTTGTCAAAGTAATCTGTCGGTAGTAGCCATAGGACTATTGGCGTAGCCACCAAAAAAAAGAGGAAGAGCATCCGACGGATCCTCTCCCATTTATTTGTTCTGGACACAGAGTTGTGTTTAATAGTAATCTTCTCTCTTGACGAGTGCATGTATCAATCCTGGCAACCAACATAGTATAGTCAGTACCAAATTGATTATCCAATCATCTCCTTCCCAATCATCTATCAGACCCATCGCTAGCCAGCCTAAGCCAAAAATGGCCATCACAACATAGAGGCCTGGTGAGATATCGGCATTACCGCCCATTTTTTTCTTAAAGGTCCTCTGGGCTACTTTAAGTTTTATAGAGTTTTTGATACCTAATCTCTTTCCTGTAAGGCGTCTGTAGTCCTTCGGCGTCATCGTCAGGAAATCGGAGATAGTTAGATTTTGGACCTCTGGATGGAGGTCTGCTCTGTATTTACCGACGAGTTGGTTTTCGTTCATAGGTGTGCCGACTGCATAAGACGCGGAAGTCAGCGCAAATAGAAGGCAAAGAGAAAGGAGTAAACTTTTCATTGGGGTAGATTAGAGTTATCAACGACCTAAAAATAGTAAAAACATTAAAGTGTGCAGAATGGCGGAGAAAAGAATAATTGGAGAGGCTTAAGCCCTGGATGTACCAATTAGAACAGTGATGGAATTTGGAGGTCCACGCTTACTTGATGCTTTTAGTTTTTCTTGATTTAGACTCTGATAAGATGTCTTCTTTGGTAGCGTTGGTAAATCCCGATATCTCCGCCTTTTCAAGCTTGTTGTTGATTAGGTTTATGTGCGCTTGTTGTTCTTTGGCTTGACTGATGAAATCATTAACCATCTTACTTTTAGGGCTCATACTCTGTCTATTTATTGTTGGTATTAAGATACAATTCATTTGTAACAAACTTGCCTACCACACCTTCTCGTAACCTTCATTCAACAGCCACTTGCTCCACTTCTTATTGTAGGTGTGGACTTGATTGGTGGACTGGTCCTGAGGGGTCTCGAGGGGGTAGCCGCAGTTGGCCCACTCAAAGATACTGCCGTAGAGATTGACGACCTTGGTATAGCCGCGCTTTAGGAGTTTTTCGCCCATCTTTTCGCTGCGATAGCCGATGCTACAATAGACGACTATCGGGGTGTCTTTATTGATGTTGTCGAGTAAGTGATATTCTGGATCATCGTATCCAAAGTAGACGGCACCTGGAATATGACTAGTGCCGTACTCTTCTTTTTCTCTTATATCAAGAACGACATAATCAGAAAGGTTTTTTTGGAGTTCTTGGACGCCGATGACATCAACGCTGTAGTTGAGCACCTTGTTGACTTTTCTGTTAAACTCTGGATCCTGACATCCTGCCATCGTCCCTTCTACCCACTGCCCTTGACCGAAGGTCGATGAAGCCATTAGAAGTAGAGCCAATAGATTAAAGAGTAGGGAATTTGTCTTTGTCATATCAAACTTTCTTTATGGGGCCAGTGCCGACACGATCTTCTATAATGCGACCATCAGCACAGAAAGTGGCCAGTTCTTTTTTGAAATTATTGATGTCATCTGCGTATTGATGCGGATAGAGGAGATGGATATTGGGTCCTGCATCTAAGGTAAAGTAGACTGGGATATTTTTTTCTTTTCTATACGTCTGTATACGGTTGATAGCTGCTAGTGTATTGGGTTCCATCAACATATAAGGTGGCTCAGAAGCCATCATCAAGGCGTGTAGTGTGAGGGCTTCTTTTTCTACAATACTGCCAAATTTTTCTAAGTCTCCACTCTGCATCGCAGCAATGATTTCACCCAGGTGTCGATGTGCTTGTTCGTAGCGATTCAGCGCATAGGGATTGTTGTCCATCAAAGCGTGACCAGCTCTAGAGGAGACACTTTTTTCAGACTTGGAGATGATCAAGATGTCATCGTGATAACTAGAAAATATATCCGCTATACCATTCAGATAGGGGATGGCATAATTGTTAGAAGCCTCTTTGGTGGTGTCATTATCTCCCCAGATGGCGACTGGCCCATACACAGACCGTGAGGCACTCCCACTGCCCAGGCGTGCTAATTCTGAAGCGAGACGTAGATCAAGCTCTGAAGACGAATTGACTTGCTTAGCGATGTCGACGAGGCACATAGCCAGTGCAGACATACTCGAAGCAGAAGAAGCGATGCCCGAAGAATGCGGAAAAGTATTGTTACTATCTATCTTCAAATCAAGTCGACCGACCAACGGAAAGACATCTTTAATACTATCTAGATAACCCACGACTTTCTTTTCGAAGGCAGGTTTTTTTTGGCCTTCGAAAGTAAAGGTATAAGACGGCTTATCAGAGGGCGCATAGGCCACCGTTGTCTCCGTATACGCTTGACTCAAGGTTAAGCTTATAGAGGGATTGGTTGGCAGCTGCCTGCCATATTTGCCCCAGTACTTGACCAAGGCAATATTAGAGGGGCTCGTCCAAGTGACGCGTCCTGGGCTGATAGGATTATTGCTCAATTACTTTTGGTTATTCAGTTCTTCTAATCGGTCCTGCTCTATCCTATAGGACACATCAAAGTCATCAAGGACAGCATCCAAGATATCATAAGTCCCTCTGTTGTATCCTTCCTTGAGGTCATAGCTGTAGAGCTTGGAAGCATTGTGCCAATAGGTAGCGGCCAGTCTCCCACGTACACCCTTGATGAGGTCGTACATATTCTTGTCGAGTTCCTTTTCTATCATCTTGACGAGGATCTTTCCTTGCAGCTTAGTGAGTTTGCTGAGCGGGGCTTCGAAGTCTCTCTTCAGGTCTTCCTGCAGCTTTTTGATGTGCTTCTTACGCTTCCGTTTCTTCATCGTATTGGTGACATGTTCTGTCTCCTTAAAGATTCTGATGGCCTCTTTAGCGTAAGGATAGACCACAGCGGCATAGCGTTTAAACTTCATATACTTCCTATAATCGGCAGCGCTGCTGAAGGTTCGTGGGGTGGTGATGCTGACATCATCCAGTGTCGCCATAATCAGGGTGTCCCCATCCTCGGTAATCATCGCAGTCATCACTTGACCGTCTACAGTGGTCTCAAACATCTCCGGATCTTCGAGTTTTTCGTACTTGATCGTGTCTATCTGGACCTCTTCTTGAGTGCCTCCACGAGGAATGACCATAGGATTGACCTGCGCAGTAAGGCCGTAGGCTAGAATCAGGAATAAGATGGTATACCTCATAAAAATCAGTTTTATTACTGCAAAAACGCTGGTTTTTAGCTAATGTTACTGAACAAATTGTTAACTCAAGATATTTGCCAGATGAGACGGCAAAGTTAGATATTAATATCCTTTAATGATTGTTTAATGGCAGCTCTCCTCAGACCACTATCTTACTTCTTGTCCCTGATAGGCCACCCTCTGCTGATGGTGATGTATCTGCTGATGTTCTACCTTAAGGTCAATCCCTACCTCTTCCCATATAGCTCCAATAGGGAGATGACAGCACTGATATTGATGATTCTCTTTACTTCTGTCATTATCCCCATCATCTCCATCTTGCTGATGTTGGGGGTGGGCTTTATAGACTCTGTACAGATGCACAAGCGGACCGATAGGGTGGGTCCACTGATGGTCACAGGTATCTTTTATATCTGGATCTATCTCAATATCAGGACCCACAGTGCTATTCCAATACCCTATGCGACTTTTGTGTTGGGGACTCTCTTCAGTTTGGCGATGACCTTCTTTGTCAACAACTTCAGCAAGATCAGTCTGCACGCCGTAGGTCTCGGGGGTATGCTGGTAGGTGTCTTGCATTTGCTGCTGTACAATGGCGGTAACTACCTGAGCTTTGGCCTAGGGAGTACGTCTTACAGTCTGCATTATATCGTGGTGCTGATTGTGTTGGCAGGATTTATAGGGGCGGTTCTCTCGGCGCGGTTGTACTTACGGGCGCATATCAATAAAGATATCTATGGGGGATTTGTGGTCGGTGTGTTGGGGCAGCTGGTGGCGTATGGGTTGTTTTGAGTAGTACCGTCAGAAGGTAGGTTACAAAACGTATAGAAAAGTTGCCTTTTGGACAACTTTGTTGTATCATTGAAATGTGAGGATTCATTTAATTAAGGAAAGGACAGTATTTGAGTACATTGAACAGAATCCAGAAGCTAAGTCGGGACTTCTAAATTGGTTGAGAATTCTAGAAGCCTCTAGATGGAATATGCCTTCTGATATTCTAAAATCATTTAATACAGCAGATACACTATCTAATGGAACTAAACGCGTTGTTTTCAATATTGGTGGTAATAAATTCCGATGTATCTGTACCTATTCCTTTGGCTCAACCTATGTGCATCTATTTGTAAACTGGATTGGAACCCACTCTGAATATGATAAACTATGTGACAAAAAACTTCAATACACAATTTCAAAATACTAGGATGAAGCAGCAAATCAAGATTATAAGAACTAAGAAACAATACTTTGAGTACTGCAATTTATTGGAAGAACTTGTCAAGTCCAATCGGAAGAAAGATAAAGATGAAATCGAACTATTAACTTTGCTTATTAAAAAATGGGACGAAGAAAATCTTCCGAAAATTGACAGTGATCCAATTAAGTTAATAAAGGCTTTAATGGAGGTAAACTCACTAAAGGCAATTGACATAGCTAACATTCTTGACGTCAATAAAAGTACAGTTTCGAGAATACTGAATTATCAGAAAGGATTGTCAAAAAAATCAATTAGAATTCTTGCAGAGCATTTTGCAATTGATCAAGAAGCACTCAATAAACCGTTTAATCTTAAGAGTGAGCTAAATAAAAAATTCAAAGATGCAACTCTAATGAATTCGGTTAAGAATATGTCTCGATCCAAGCATTCTGCATAGAGCGATGTCAATTAAATATTTCCTTTTCTTAGTTCTAAGCAGAGGACTAGAATAGAACTCTTCGGATGCAATAACCAAAATCATATTAACAATAACCATCAGCTCTATGTTAAGTTTCTGTATTGCACAAAATTCCCTAGATGATATTGAGGCGCACTTGTTTGCAGACATTTTTGATGCTAATCATAAAGTATCAGAACTTGTTGAACTCAATGAGGCTAAGGAAATCGTAAGACGTTGGAGGTTCAATGAGCAATCACAACTCGTAGAAGAGACTGACAATAGGCCTAGTTTTTGGCCTAATGAAATGGGATGGTCTAGAACAGCAAGATCTTCAAGTAAAGTATACACTTATAATTATAGCAACGCAGGTAGGATAGACAGTGTGTTGGAGGTGCACACTTCGGAGGGAGAAACAATAAATACAACTCATACATACGCGTATCCTAATAAGAATACAATTACTAAAAGCTACGACCTTAACTTTGGTAAACTGATGGAGTATAACTTTGAATTCACACAAGTCGTAATTGAATCGCAAATACAGGAGATAAGAGAAAAAATGAAAAATCATTTTAGTGATGGATATTTAGAGTCGGTCCAGACATCAAAGTATAAGTATGATAATGAGCGAAAACTTAAAGGCATAGATCACTACTTTAAGGTAAATAATTATCCTTTGAGAGATGAAG
>CALBWK010000196.1 GCA_937969415.1 uncultured Saprospiraceae bacterium
GGGATTAGACACCTCGATAAGACAAATTTGAGTTTCATATCTTATATCCGTATCAGGCATTGTGATAGTGATTTGTCCGCCAGCATTCTCATCATCCTCTACTATAATTTCATTACCATCAAATTCATAAATGAATTCAACAGGATAACTAGGTGCATAATAAGAGCATTCTCCGTCGTACTCTTCTGTATTTACTTCACTCGCTATGTGCCGTGGCCTGAAAGAAATAGTTTCGCCTGGACAAACGCTGATATTTTCAGAAGTCTCGCAATCTACTATTTCATCCCAATCATCTGAGGTCAGACTACCTCTACATTCAGAATATGCAGAGAGCGAAGATGGCACTAGTGTTTCAAAGGGTGCCATATCAAAATTATCTATAGAGAAATCACAATTCTCGATACAACCGTCTAACACTATTGAGTATGGAGAACCAACAACTAAATCATTATAAGATATCGAAGCAGAGGTTGTAAAACACCCACCATCCGAATCCAGACAAGTTGCACTACATCCATCCAATAGCATTATATCAATACCGCCTTCTGGACAATCATATGATATATCAATTTCAATACTTGGTGATCCTGCAATAAAAGTATAGCCAATTCTAAATTGAGTAGGAATGCCGCAAATAATTGTACCTTCAGCCGGATCTATGCCAGGCGTAGGAAAAACAGATTGGTCATAAAATCCAGGTAAGTCGGCGCTGGGGTCACAAGAAAAACAATCAAGGTCTATATCTGAGTTACAGCCGCCTTGACAAAAGATTGCTTGAGAGTAGCTGGCATCAACCAAGAACAAACTAGCTATAACAAATAATAAGAATGAAGTTCTAAACATAATTGGGGTTTAGTGAAAAGAAAATAACAGGAGCAGGTGGCTGATATATAATCTCAAAACCAATTCAAGCTAAGTCGTTAATTCGGGTATTGTTGTTCTACCTTTATGGTGTTAAGATACTTAAAAGTAGTAAGGTGCTGCTTTACTGTATCGTATACTCTACCAAGCTATGTCCGTAAAACAAGCACTACTAGACCATTGCTTCCATATACTCAATGAGCAAGTCCTATCTAACGAAAAGGCTATGACAGAAGTCAAAACTGCCATACATAACGAAACCAAAAGCAGTGCAGGAGATAAATTTGAAACTGCACGGGCAACCCTACAACAGGAGGTCGATAGACTCAAAGGATCCATAATAAAACTAAAACAACAGGAGCAATTACTAAAACAAACACCAATGAATCACTGTGAGGTTGTCTCTCCAGGCGCTGTCGTGACAACAAATACTAGTACTTATTTCATTAGCATCGGCCTAGGTAAGATAAACTTAAAAGACAAAGTCTACTTTGCCATCTCCCCGCAAGCTCCCATCTATCAAGTGATGAAAGGAAAGCGAGAAGGAGATACTTTTCTTTATAATGCAAAGCAATTTCAGATTGCCTACATAAAATAAAAAAGGAGAGCATCCTTAAGATGCCCTCCTTCTAATACTTTCGTTTTGAAATATCTTATCTGATTCCGTGCATCAATTTCTTTACAAGTGGTGTCATCACAGCGGCAAACACAGCAAATCCAACAGCTACTGCTGTCAATATCCAGAAGAAATGACTCAATCCGTGTTCTGCAGCAATGCCTTCTGACATTTCGCCAAAGACACCTGCTAGCTTCATACCTATCGCTACGGCTATATACCACATCGCAAACATAAAGGCAATCATTCTTCCTGGGACCAATTTACTGACATACGACAAGGCAACTGGCGACACACACAACTCTCCCAACGTATGGAAAAGATATACAAACACCAACCAAAATACACTAACACCAGCAGTCATCGCTGCACCAGGCTTTATGCCAGCGGAACCGATAGCAACTACGGCCATCCCTATTCCTAAAAGCAACATTCCAATTGCATATTTCATATTGGCATTGGGATTGTACTTGCTCTCCCACCACTTAGAAAAGAGCGGTGCAAATGCAATGATGTATAGAGAGTTCAATACACCAAACCAAGAAGCTGGCACTTCAGTAGTGTCCTGTGCAAATTGTGTCTTAAGCATCCAAAGAGAAATACCCCAAATGATGACAAAACTTAAGGCCAAAACGATATTAGACATCGCATACTTGGCAAAAGTTTGCTTAAATAATCTTGTCAAGACATAAGTGATGATACCTAATGGAATTATCGTCATTAATGAATTCACAATCTTGAAAGTCAACGCTGAATTACCATCTAAGATTCTATTGGTATGTTCCTTCGCAAAAATGGTCAGCGACCCTGGTGCTTGCTCAAAGAGTGCCCAGAAGAAAGTTGTAATTATCGCAAAGAAGATAACGGCCAACATTCTATCTCTTGTCACCTTATCATATCTAGGGATACGCATTACAAGTACAATTATAAAACAAGCCAAGGCTGTTAAGATCAATACATTGGGTCCAGACACACCACCTATCCCGAGACTGCCTGCAATATTGGTAGCGCCATTGGAAATTTTGGAGACAGGATCATTGATAATCCACACCAAACCTAGCACTGCAGCTAGAGCAGCAAATACCTTATCTAGAGTTGTAAAAGGATTGCGCTTAGCTTCTCCTTCTTCTAGAGCTCTAAGTTCATCTGCCTTTGCTGGCTTCAATCCGATGTTACCAAAAATATCTTGAGCCAACCAGAATTGTAATAGTCCGAATAACATAAAGATTCCAGCTAAACCAAAACCTATAGACCAACCAACAGTCTCTCCTAGGTAACCACACAAGAGAATTCCTAAAAAAGCTCCAGCATTAACTCCCATATAAAATATAGTGTAAGCGCCATCCTTTTTCTCTGGATGATTCTTATACATCTCAGATATAATAGAGGTCATATTGGGCTTAAAGAATCCACTACCAAAAACGAGTGCCGTTAATCCTGCATAGATAAAGAAAGGTGTCTCTATGGCCATACAACCATGACCTATTGTCATCAGTAAAGCACCAACTACGACGGCCCATCGATAGCCTATAATCTTATCGGCCATATATCCACCTAGGATAGTCGATAAATATACGAGAGAGGTGTATGTGCCGAAAATAGCGTAAGCATGTTCCTTGGGCCAACCCCATCCGCCATCCATTAAGGAAGCGGTAAAAAACATAACGAGCAAAGCCCGCATACCATAGTAAGAGAATCTCTCCCACATCTCGGTAAAGAACAATACGAAGAGCTGGGAGGGGTGTCCGAGAACTTCGGGTTTTATTTCTACTCCTGTGGCTGAGTTTGCCATATCTAATCTTTTAGGTTTATTGAGAATCAGTTTATTCTATGCCGTGCATAAGTTTCTTAAGAGGGAAGCTGATTAAGAAAAGGAATATTCCTCCTCCAATCGGTATCATTACAAGTATCTGGAAGAAATCTGACATTGAAGATGTTTCCGCAATTTTCTCCATATAGGTAGAAAATGATCCTGCCAATTTATTGCCCATCGCAGATGCAAAAAACCAAATACCAAACATCAATCCAAGCAACCTTTTTGGCGAGAGTTTATTGACATATGAAAGTCCTACTGGTGATAAACTGAGTTCACCCATAGTATGTAACAAATAAGCCAATACAAGAAAAATCATACTAACCTTAATTGTAGATTCTCCAGTAATTCCAGAAGAACCGATTACCATAGGAATAAATCCTATACCCAGCAATAGAAGACCAATAGCAAATTTTTGCAAACCATTTGGGTTGAAACTAGTCTTGGCTAAGAATGTCCACAACCAAGAAAACAAAGGTGCTAAAGTAAATATGAAAAGTGCATTCAAACTCTGAAACCATGTCGCCGGCACTTCAGGATTAGGATCAAAGTATTGTGTGTACACCATATAACCGATGAGCCCCCACAACAGTACCACACTCAGCAACATAAACATCATAGCTGTAGGAAAATCACTGCCGATTTTTCTTTGCATACCGATATACATCCAAGTCAAAATAGCAACAGGTAGACAAGACAAGAATGAACTTATAATTTTAAAAAGTGTAATTGCCGTAGAATCTACCAACTGCCTATCAGTATACTTACTGGCAAAAATGTTCATACTTGTACCAGCTTGCTCAAAAGCTGCCCAGAAAAATATAGAAAAGAAACAAAGTACACCCACTATGATCAATCGATCTCTTTCGACTTTCGTAAGAGATTTATTCTCAAGGCTATCTATTGAGTCCTTGAGATCATTATTGTTGTCCAGATTACCATCCTTAGGGGCTAGTCCTATCTCGCCAAATATCTTTTGCGACAACTTGAACTGGATTAAACCGATAAACATAAAAATTCCTGCAAGACCGAATCCATAGTGCCAACCCATTGTTTCTCCAAGGTATCCACATAGTATAGATCCTAGAAAGGCTCCTACATTTATACCTTGATAGAAAATAGTATAACCTGAATCCTTTTTCTCACTACCTTCTGGATAAAGTTGTCCTACAATAGAAGAGATATTGGGTTTGAAAAAGCCGTTTCCTACTATCAATAATCCCAATCCTAAATAAAAAGCAGGCATTGGGTGAAAGGCTAAGGACAAATGACCCAAAGTCATCAATACTCCACCTATCAAGATTGCTTTCCGAAAACCAAATACTTTATCGGCAAGAATACCACCTATAATAGGTGTGATATAAACCAACATTGTGTACCAACCATAAAGTTCTCCAGCCTCTGCACTGGTCCATCCAAGTCCGGGATTGGTACCACTAACTTCTCCTATCAAATAGAGAACGAGAAGTGCCCTCATCCCATAGTAGGAGAATCTCTCCCACATTTCAGTAAAAAATAATATGAACAACCCTACTGGATGTCCGTATAATTCTCTCTTGACAGCTATACTGTCTGAGCCCTTAAACACATTGTCGTCAACTAGATTACTCATTGTCTGATAGGTTCGATTAGTCTTCTAAAATAGGAAATTAAAGGTCAATTGGTGATGGTTTGCTCTTTTAAGGGGAGGTTAATGCCGTGCGCTGGTTGTGAGTGGTGCCAGAAATGAGAAAGCATAGTCACTATTTCAGAGGTTAGTTGGTTTAATACATTCGAAAATCCTAGCCTTAGATAATACTTAAAATTTCAACCTCTGAACTTAAAACGCGACTATGCTATTCTGGCTTTTATGAGACTTAATACTCTAATTTAACTTTTCTTAACCCAATGTTAAGGGGTAAAAATCATATTACAATTTAATTACACATACAATTTATTATTTGGCAGAGACTTACAGTGCAAAACATCCTTCTATTTTATTTTAAAATTGCGGAATCTTAGCGCCTATCAGCTTCACAACGTGTCTAGATATATCACGTTTTTCGTCTTAATCAAGGGTTATAGCTGTCTTGCCTTGGACTCATGCTAGATGGCTTATATGTCTGAAGTATCGCCTTAACTGAACCGATCGTAATCGGAGATTCTATAAGCAATGGCACTTGCTGCGCATCGTCAGAAACCCAGATATCCATCAGATCCCCTTCCGAAAAGACATACCCATCTATCAACTCTGGTTGAAAATGATGAACATCCTGCTTTCCCAGACCTTTGATACGCCTTCTAGAGCTGCCTATATAATTGACATTCAAAGAGAACAGCTCCTTGTCAAAGAAGATACGAACAGGTAGCTGATAGCCACTTTGCATCGTAGCTGCTTTTTGGGATCTCAGATGATAGATAACCGATACCATATCGTGAACCCAATCATCCAATTGAAACTCAAAGCGCTGCGCCTCAGACCTTGACTTGCCAAAAAACTCTACTAGCTGATGATTCTGCTGATCAAAAGAAATGCTATCATATCTCAAGTACTTGCCTTCGTGTATGTCTCTTCTAAAAAAGTTAGGTTGGCAGGTGGTTTTATCCAGATGGCTCACGTAATAATCTCGCACCATAAAAATAGGGTCATAAGCCTTAAAGCTACGTCCCGTCACCGTATAGACAACTTCAGACGCTGTATCCTCCACCTTAAATACAACCTCTCCAGCAGCAATCCATAGCCACCCCCAGTTATAATACACCTTATAGACAATCTCCTCCCCATCTTGATAAGGTCTATCTGCTGACGTACAATCTAGTGACTCTTGACCAGATAGAGCATAGCCTAACACCATCAACAATAAGATAAAACATCCTTTAACTAGCTTCATTTCCCTTTACGCGATACAAGTTTCCATATAAGACCCAATCCCACAAACGCAGGCAAAACGAGATTTATTACCCATATCAGTCCCGAGGCTGTTAAGATATAAGCATCACTTAGACCTAAAGATGACAAGACCACAACTGCTGCACTAGCTCTACTAAGCAGACTTGCAATAGGCGGCAACGGCATCAATGTCTGAAGGAGAAAGATCAGTGGAATATGACACAAAAGAATGCCCACCGAAACTTCTGTACCGAGCACAACCAGTATCAAGAGAAACTGGATTGTATAGACGACATAGCGGAGTGCAGAAAAACATATAATTGTAACTACAACTTTTCGGGTAATTGTCTCTAACCAGTCTTTCTTGACGTCCTTCTTCTTATACCAAGGCAACTGCATCGCATAACTCAGAATCGAGGGCAAATAGGCAAAAATGGCGATCATCAGCAATATCCCAACTCCAGCACTAATTAAGATCCACTGAGAGTTAATCAATGCATAGTTTCTAAGCACTATGATGGCACTAAGTGCGCCAAAGAGCAGAGTCACCGTCATTTGACTTAGGCTGGTCATTAGCGTACTCCTAAGCACGTCAGCACGTCGTTGTCGATCAAAGGCCAAGATCCTACCTCCATACTCTCCTAATCGAGCAGGTGTCACCATTCCTAATGTCAGACCAGTCAGAACACTGCTCAGACAACTCACCAAGGTGACAGGCTTATGCTCTTGGAGTAAGTACTTTAACTTGATCGCTTCCAGGATCCAATTGGGTATAAGTAATAGCACTGCCACACTTAGTCCGATTATGTCTGCTCTCTTTAACTGAGCCAGCACATCGCAAAGCTCAGCAATATCTATCCCGGCCCTTATTCTATGAATCAAAAAAATACTCAAAGCTAGGGTCAAAAGGAACACCATTCCTTTGCGGAAATCTAAAGGCTTCTTTATGGTCAAAGCTTCTTTCATCCAAGAACAAAATGTGAATTACCCAACATCATATATCAATATTAGTTAATTTGTTTCCCAAACAATAACCTTATCAAGCCCACAAAGATTATAGGCGTCGATCCAGGGACCAACATCCTTGGTTATGCTATTCTAGAGATCAAAGACAGAGCACTTTCTGTTCAGGATATTGGAGTCCTTAAGCTGCAATCATTTGGCGATCACCAAACCAAACTGAAGGAAATATTCTTGCAGCTGCAAGAGATAATAGAAACCTACTTGCCTAGCCATATGGCTGTAGAGGCACCTTTCTATGGAAAAAACGTGCAATCAATGTTAAAGTTGGGCAGAGCACAAGGCGTAGCGATGGCCGCAGCGATGACAATGGGGCTAGAAATCACAGAGTATTCTCCAAAAAAAATAAAGCAATCCATCACTGGCAGCGGAAATGCTTCTAAGGAACAAGTCGCAGCAATGCTGAAGAATATGCTAAAGTTTACTGTAGCAGAACATTATCTGGATGCAACAGATGCCTTGGCTGCTGCAGTTTGTCATTACCACCAGATATCTAGTGGCGGGCTCAATGTATCCAAAACCAAAAACTGGAAAAAATTTCTTGCCGACAATCCGAGCAGGGTAAAATCAGGCTTGTAAAAAAGCTAATAGAATTTGCTCAGCAATAGATTGCATCTCTTCTTTCTTTATCTCTAATCTAGGTCTAGTTATATCAAACTGGGCCTCCTCCGTAAATGGCAAGAGATGTATATGTGCATGAGGCACTTCAGTTCCTATAACCATCATACCTACCCGCTTGCAAGGCAAGACTTGTTCCATTGCAAGAGCAACTCTCTTGGCGAAGACATTTAACTCCGCGATAATCTTGTCTTCCAGATCAAAAATATAATCTACCTCCACCTTGGGTACAACTAGTACGTGGCCCTTCATCATCGGATTGATGTCCAAAAAAGCATAGTGTTGTGCATCCTCTGCTACTTTGAAGGATGGTATATCACCATTTATAATTTTGGTAAAAACAGATGCCATTAACCTACGGTAATCTCAAGAATTTCGAGCTGGATAACGCCTCCCGGTGTTGTGATCTCCGCGACGTCTCCTACTTTCTTTCCGAGCAAGCCTTGACCGATAGGGGAATCTACAGAAATCTTTTTCTCCCTAAGATTGGACTCTGCCTTAGAAACCAGTTTATATGTTATCTCCTTATTGACTTTCTTATTAAGCAAGCGGACGTTGGACAAGATGGTCACCTTTGAAGTATCTAGTTGACTCTCATCGAGTATCCTTGCTTGAGACATAATTTTGTCTAGAGAATTTATTTTGGCCTCTAGCATTCCCTGTGCATCTTTGGCGGCATCGTACTCTGCATTCTCAGACAAGTCTCCTTTCTCTCGAGCTTCTGCGATTGCTTTTGCTGCTTCTGATCTTCCTGTAGTTTTGAGCTCTTCGAGTTCAGCTTTCAGCTTATCATAGCCTTCCTTGGTCATGTAATTATAAGCCATAAGTAGATTAGTTTAACATTAATAATCAAAGTCTATTTCTATGACAAAGACGTCTCCGCCAAGTTGGCGAAAACGTCTTTGGTTATATAAAATTACGAACTTTCTAAGAAAGTGGTGTTTCTAGAACATCAGCCTCATAGAAAAGTTATGTGTACCTCTGAATGGATTGGTCGCTCTATAAGCATAATCTATACCGATTCTGCTTGCTCCTGCTTTACTGAAAGGTATTTCTACGCTTGCACCTCCAGAAAGGCCAGTGTAGATATTATCTTCAATAAAGCCAGTATCTCCAATTTCCTCCTTGTAAGCAACTCTAAGTGTAAACATTCTATTATAGACCAATTCTGCGCCGGCGCCGATTTGGTCTCTAGAGAAGGCATTAGAAGTAAAGTTGCCAAGTACTCTTAGGATAAACTCTTTGCTCTCCTTACTCATAGGTGCATCACTTGCTTCCTGTCCTATAGGCGTTACCTTAGGTTGACTTAAATAAAAGTCATAACTGACACCTATGTTAAGCTGAGAAGGCATTTCAAATCTTTCACCTCTTTGATCTGCGACAAAAGTATAAGATCCATCATCAGATAAAGTCGTAAAAGAAAGTCCTTGACCACCAAAAGTCATAGGAGATCCTACATTCTTAAGTGAGATACCCAATCGGAAATTGTCGTCCTCACCAGTTACATATTGTACACCAGCATCGATTGCAAAACCAAAAGCACTCACGTTAGATAAAGATTCCGATACACCTCTTACGAGTAAACCTACAGAAATCTTGTTGTCATATAAGTAAGAGTAGCCTAACCCAAAGTTGAAGAAAGAAGGACTAAAGGTTCCACCTGTTCCTCCTGGACGCAGCGTCGTAGTAACTGGAATATCTCCAAAGTCCATTGACGTCAAAGTAATTCCAAAGGCACTGTTCTTGCCGATTTTGTTTCCAAAACCTAAAGCATTCATTCTAACATCAGATCCTTCGTACAATCTCATATTGGTGAGCGCAAATTCTCTTCCCTCCATTCTACTAAGTCCAGCAATATTTAGTCTCATTGACTCTAGCCCACTTATAGAAGAAGTGTTCATAGAGTGAAGACCTGCTGACCTAGCCCAAGGGTTAAGTAGTAATTCTGCAGCACCCGCCTCACCTTGTCTATCGGGATTACCTGCTATAGTAACAGCACAACAAATCAATGTAAAGGCTGCACTTAAAAGTATTTTATTTAGTGATTTCATAGTATCGATTTATTGTTGATTTATAATCCAGATGGATCAAACTTCCTGTGGACACCAAACCATTTGATGGTTCTCTCTCCAAGACCTGGCGCACTAATGTGAATAAGATATACTCCACTTGCTACAGGAATTCCTGCCGCATTCTCTAGATCCCAAATGATATCAGGATTCGTTTGAGAATTAGTGACCCCCGGATTAGATCCTTCTCTCTGAACGATTCGCTCATCTCTATTAAACTGAACGATAAACTTACCATCCAATGAATAAATAGTTACAATCGCTCTATCTGGTACATTGGTAATCTTAACAATGTTATCAGACTGAGAATTCTCATAAGCTGAAGCAGCAAAATACGGATTAGGTACTGCATTAATCATATCCAATGCTGTCTCGGTCGTCTCATCTGTCAACTCTTCTGACTGCTTGCCAGATATTTCGAACTCATAGACTGGAAGCGTCTCATCCTCTACAAAGCAACCATTGTCAGGGAAACGAAGATTAAAGTTCGTCTCCACATTGTATGGCTTGCTAACTCTCAACTTGAACGTCATATCAACAGGCACAACACCATCGCTGTAACTCAAAATAGTTTCACCTGGCTGCATCATACTCATAGAAGCCCAACTGACACTTCTATAGATAGGTGTCTTTGTGAAAAAACTACCATTACCATAAGAGTCTCGCATCTCTTTACAACCATCATATTCTTGTCTGGTCACATAGATATAGTGTTGGCCTCCTGCAAAGAGTGCTTCCATAGCAGCGCCCTGAGTAAGGAAGTCTGCAAATGAATTAACTGTCAATAATCTATCCGTTGGATTGTACAACATATCATCTCCTACATTCAATGACTGATCATCAAAGATATCTGCGTAGGCTTGATTGAAGACACTATTCTCACCGAAGAACATATTAAGACGCTTTCCAGTTTCTACATCAATAGCATAACCTGGGAACCAGCTCATACCAGTAGAATTGATATAGTTGGCTTCACTCGTTCCCGTGTTACCATCTTTATCCACTGAAGGGCTATCAATTTTAATATCAAGATTCGCATTACTGCCATAGAATAGACTCGCTGTTTCTACAACAAAGCACCTTGACCATAGAGATCGATCATTGGTCAATACAACATTAACATTGTTGGTATTACGCAGCATATTGCTACCATCTCTGATATCTGATTGTCCGCCTACCCATCCTGGCGTTATATATGGTAGTGCTCCATCGCCAGGAAGTTCACCAGATGCTAAAGGAAACGGAACCCAATATCCATTGCCTAACTGATTGAAGTCTCTATTAGGGTCTACATTAAAGGCCGCTGCATCTTGTTCCATATCTTCATTCTTGATAAAGTCAAATAAACCTCTTAAGAATGGTGGATTAACTTCTTGGTCCAAAAGACCATCTGAAATACCTCTAAACCATGGTTGGCTGTCTGGCACCGCAAATTCCTCTATTGTCGG
>CALBWK010000197.1 GCA_937969415.1 uncultured Saprospiraceae bacterium
TATCCTGTAGGTAAAAGTTAAGACTACAGATCTAGGAATGAGGTGACTAAGGGGCATAAAAAAAGGTCGATTCTGAGATAGAATCGACCTTTTTTATCTTATGAGAGAAGATTAAGCACCTTCTTTCTTCTTAGAACAAGCCTTCTTACCAGCGCAACATGCTTTTTTAGCTTTTGCAGTAGTTTTTTCAGCTGTTTTAACTGCTTTAGCTTCACCTTCTGCAGACATCACCTCGCTAGGAGACGCATTTACAAAAGCTTGGCTTTCAGTGCAGTACTTCACTTCGTTCATAGCTACTTTACCTGATTTCTCACATACAGACTTCTGAAAGTAAGATACTTTTCCAGACATAGAGCACTCTCTTCTTTCGATAGACGCATCAGCTTCAGCAGCAACAGCAGCAATCTTAGCGATAGATTCTGCAGATAATACAGCAGTACCTTCAGCAGATGCAGTTGCCTCAGCAGATTTAGTGCAAGTCTTAGCACAAGCAGCCTTTGACTTAGAGCATTGTTGAGCAGAAACCATACCTGCAGTCATCACAAATGCTACTAACATTAATACTTTTCTCATTTCTTAATTTTTTATTTGATTCAAATTTAAGGAAATATGCCTTCATATACAGAGGGAATACCCCTAAAGGGACTTTTAATTAACGTTATAAGGCGCAAATTGTTACCACCTAGACATCATCATTTAATTTAACATGATTTATAACAGTTCTTGGGTGCTGGCTAACTGTTCTTATAGAGATTTTGACCTACAAATATGATATTTTCGCATATGGACGTAAGGTAATGTCCAATGCTAAAGCCAAATCATATGAAACTAGTGCTCAATATTTTTTTTGCAGCCCTCATAATCTTCACGTTTACCCAATGTAACTCCTCCAAAAAGATTGCTGCACCTATGTACAAGCCTGATTCGGTTCAGCCCTTTAAATATGATGGACGTCTTATAAATTTTGGTACTGGTGGAGGCTTTGCAGGTCGTGTGCAACAATGGACCTTGATGGATGATGGTACGATGTATCCTGGCCAAGAGGTCAATAATATTGCTAATGGCGTTAAAATCGATCAAACTCTCACAGGTCAGATGTTTAAGCTCTATGATGATTATGGATTTGGAGACTTAGAACTTAATGATCCGGGTAATCTCTATTTCTTTATCACGATGATAGACAATGGTGAGTCTCATAAGTTGATATGGGGAGAACCAAAGAATAAGATACTTGCTAAGTATCATCACACACTTTACCAGATTGCCAAAAGCAAAACACCTATAGCAAAGGCACCTCAACGTCCAGCTACAAATCAGTAGCTAAGCATCTTTTCGTTCAATCTTAAAATCAGCAGATATGAAATATCTTTTTATAGCGCTCTTAGGAATGTTGTGTACTCAGATAGAAGCACAAGTCAATGGAGCAGCTGAAAGGCTCAACCAGAATAGGGAAGAGGTCAAAAGTTCTAGCCAATCTGAAGGCCTAGACTTGAGTCAATTTTCTACCCTTAGTTGGCACACAGATCAACGCTTTGAGATTAGTAGCCGGTCAGATAGTGGATTGCCGATTGCTATCCAAGGTACGATAGATCAAGGGAAAGCCAGTAGCTGGGAGGCCAAAGCACAGTTGTGGTTGAGTGAAGCGAAGGAAATTATGCTTCAAGAGGACAATACAGAATTCGTAAAAGAAAATATCTGGACAGATGCTCTAGGCCAGACACACCTCAAGATGGATCAATACCATAATGGTATCAAAGTCTATGATGGTGAAATTATTCTGCACGCGGATAAGGATGCTTTCAATATGCAACTAGGCCGTTATGCGCCTTCATCCAGCTTGCCTACGCAGAAAAGTGCAGGCATACCTGCTCAGGAAGCCAAGCACATCATCAGCGAAAATTTAGAAAACTTCCAGCCAGACTGGGTAGAGACAACAACACTCGCGATAGATAAAAGCGATGTCAACCAATGGACTGGAGAGTTGGTATATTTCAAGCATAAGGGTGAGTACAAGCTCGCTCATAATTATATTGTAAGACCTAATCTAGCCGAGCGCTTTGAATATTTTGTAGATGCGCTTACTGGAGAAGTACTCGACCACTGGTCTACAGTCTGTCAGTTGCATAATCATCAACCTGGCGAATCTTGTTCAGGTCACCATAACCAAAAAAGTAAGCCTCTTCCACCGGGGCCAGAGATAGCTAATGCGGTTGATTTACTTGGTGTCAATAGAACGATTAATACTTTTGAGGAAGGCGGAAACTTTTTTCTAATCGATGCTAGTAAAAGTATGTACCGTCCCAATCTTTCAAATATTCCGGATGAACCGATAGGTGCAATATGGACGATAGATATAGGTGGGCAGTCACCAATAAATAGTGGCGCCACCTTTGAGCAAATTGTTTCTGGTAATAACACTTGGAATAATTCTAGAGAAGGGGTGTCTGCGCATTACAATGCAGGAGAAGCATTCGATTATTTTCAGGAAGTACACGGTAGGAATGGAATAACAGGAGATGGGCAGACCATAGTATCCATAGTCAATGTTACGGATGAGGATGGTCGTTCTCTAGGGAACGCTTTTTATAATTCTTTGGCCATATGGTATGGTAACGGTGATAATACATTTTTTCCGTTGGGTAGAGCTCTGGATGTAGCGGGACATGAGCTTTCGCATGGCGTCGTAGAGAATACGGCGAACCTTATTTATCAAAATGAGTCAGGTGCAATGAATGAGAGCTTTGCAGATATTTTCGGTGCGATGATAGATAGAGATGATTGGTTGATTGGTGAGGATGTCGTTAGACCTGGTGTTTTTGCAGGAGGAGCATTAAGAAATATGCAGAATCCCCATAACAGTGCATCTTCTCAAGATTTTAACGGTGGATGGCAGCCAGATCATTATGATGAACGATTTAGAGGATCACAAGATAATGGAGGAGTCCATATCAATAGTGGGATAACCAATCACGCTTATTATTTGTTTGCCACACAAGTAGGAAAGGAAAGAGCGGAGAGAGTTTTCTACCGAGCACTATCAACGTACTTAACAAGATCGTCGACTTTTACTGATTTACGATTTTCAGTAGAGCGCTCAGCTGCAGATCTTTATGATCAAAACATAGTTAACGCGGCTAGTCAAGCCTTTGCGGATGTCGGTATCGGTGAAGGGACACAACCGAATTATGAGAATGATATTACAGTTAATACTGGATCAGATCTATTGCTCTTCTCTGATGTAGATAAGAACAATCTCTTTGTAGCGAATCTGAATACAAGTGAGTTTATTTTTAACCCTCTGTCTACGACACCTCAGTTTTCTAAACCATCTGTAACAGACGATGGATCACAGATAATTTTTGTCGGGCAGGACAATTTTGTACACCTTATTAATATAGATTGGAGTACCAATCCACCTACAAGCGAAGAACTTGTTTTGGATCAACTATTTGGCGGCAATTGGTATAATGCAGCAATATCTAAAGATGGTAATCGTGTTGCGCTGATAGAAAATGCTGATGTTAATGAGATCGTTCTTTATAATGACCTAACAAGAGAGTTCAATACATTCACTTTATTTAATCCATCTTACACTGACGGGGTAGAGACAGGCGAAGTAGTGTTTTCTGATGCTATAGAGTTTGATCCTTCAGGAAATATTCTGATGTACGATGCGCTTAATAGAATCGAGGGTGGCCTTGGAAGTGATGATATCGAGTTCTGGGATATCGGTTTTCTACAAGTCTGGAATGGACAGACCAATGACTGGTCTAGTGGGAGTATAGAGAAGTTATTTGGTTCACTACCTGAAAATGTAAGTATAGGTAATGCGACTTTCTCTAAAAATTCACCGCACATTATTGCCTTTGATGTTAGATCAGAGACCAATGGGGTTTTTGATTTTTCTGTATCTGGAATGAATATCGAAACTAATTCTAGAGAAACAATTTTTGGCAACAACACTTTTAGTTACCCTAGTTATTCTAGAGATGATAGATTGATGTTGGCTGATGTATCTGATGGATCTGGTCCTGCTTCTTTTCCTTTTGTTACAGCGATAGCTAGTGCAGAGCTTAATGATGATAAGATAACAGCCGTACCAGGATCTGGACAAGAATTTTTGGCAGATGCATCTTGGGGTATTTGGTTTACTAATGGTACTAGAGCATTGCCTACCTCGACAGAAGATGAGATTGAAGCTTCTTCACTAAAATTATTTCCAGTACCAACAGAAGAGATTCTGTTTGTGACGTGGGAGGATGTAAGTGGTGAAAACTTGGTATTGGAGATCACAGATATGACAGGCAAGCAATTGCATATTGAGAACGTAAGAGGAAATGACTTAAATAATTATAGGGTAGATGTGTCTGACTTTGTGACTGGGTTGTATATGATTACGTTGAGTGGAGAGTCTGGAGGGGTTTCTAAGAAGTTCGTCAAGGAATAATCGATACGCTGGCTAAGAAAAAAGTTCTGATAATCCGCTTTGGTGCAATAGGGGATATAGTCCTCACTTCACCTGTGATATCTATATTGTCTGACTCAGGTTATGAAATACATTATCTGACAAAGAAGGTTTTTTCAGAACTCATTGAGGCCAATCCTCTTGTAGATAAGCTTTGGACTATAGAAGACAATCTGGATGCCGTAATCAATCATCTCAAAAAGGAAACATTCTTCAAAGTCTTGGATCTGCACGACAATTTACGATCCATAAAGGTTAGGAAATCTTTACGACGTGATACTGTAGTTTTCAATAAGCAAAAAGTATCAAACTTTCTGTGGACTAGATTTAAGCTAAAGCCTTCAAAAATAAGTAGTGTCAAACAACGTTTTGTGGATACAACTTCTGGTTTTTGTAAGTCTGCCTTTTCTCCCAAGCCATCTTTCCCACTGAATGAATACATCAGGACATCTATTACAAAGTATAACTTGCCAGAGTCCTATTACTGTATCGCAGTTGGTGCGGGATGGATGACTAAACAATTGCCCCCACACAAGATTCAAGAAGTTTTAGATAGTTTACCTAATGACAATATAGTATTGCTAGGTGGGCCGGGTGAGGAAAGTTTAGCGACAGAACTCAAGCTAGGCTCTAAGGTAATTAATCTTATAGGTCAACTCTCTATCTTGCAGTCTGGTGCTGTACTGGAAAAAGCAACAGCCCTATTGACAGGAGATACTGGCTTGATGCATATTGCCTCTGCATTGGGGGTGCCTGTGGTTGCTGTCTTTGGCAGTACGCATCCTGATATGGGTTATGCTCCGATAGAGAGTAGTGGTCTCTCTCCCATTGTAATACAAAACGCAAATCTCAAGTGCAGACCTTGCACAAAACACGGTAGAGTCTCCTGCCCCAAAGTGCATTTTAAATGTATGGAAGATATCGATATGGCTACTGTTGTATCTGCTCTAAAATCTATGCCCTCTTAAAACTGGAATCTTTTTCTATATTTTAGTGTTCAATATAAAAACGAACTAACTTATGGAAAACCAAGGTCAACGACCCCTCAAAAACTTGTCTGACGCTTTAGGCAATATGCCGCGTCGCCCTCGCTCAAGCTCTAATTCTAACTTCCCCGGTAACATAGTAAAGTGGCTAGTGCTTTTCGTGTTTATAATGGTCATCTTTTCGATACTCACAAGTACCGTATTTGTGACCATCCCGCCAGGCCATAAGGGAGTTCTTTTTGAAAGACTAGGAGATGGAGTTGTGACAGATAGGGTCTATAATGAAGGCTTTAAAGTTGTCGCACCTTGGAATACTATGGAGATGTATAATGTCAGATTCACGGACAAACTGGAGTCAATGGATGTATTGTCAAAGAATGGATTGTCTATTACAATAGAACTATCTTATAGATATAATCCTAATCCTGAAGAAGTAGGTTTCTTACATAAGAGAATCGGTAAGGACTATGCTAATGGTATTATAAAGCCAGAGATAAGATCAGCAACCAGAGAGGTGATCGGCAAGTATCTTCCTGAAGAATTATATTCCACAAAGCGGGAAGCTATACAAGACGAAATCTTTACTACTACCAAGGAATCGCTTAAGCCTAAGCATATAAATCTTGATGCAGTATTGATTAGATCAGTAGTCTTACCGCCTACACTGAAAGAAGCTATTGAGCAAAAATTGAAAGAAGAACAAATCGCTTTTCAGTATGAGTTTAAATTGGATAAGGAAAGAAAAGAAGCTGAGATTAAGATAATCGAAGCACAAGCAAAAGCTGATGCAAATAAAATTTTGAATGCATCTCTCACCGATAAGATTCTTCAAGATAAGGGCATCGAGGCTACTTTAGAATTATCTCAATCTCCTAATGCAAAAGTCGTTATTGTTGGAGGTGGTGATGCAGGCTTGCCTCTCATCCTTGGCAATCAATAATTTGAATAAGAAATAGAAATTTAAAAGCACTCCTGAAATAGGGGTGCTTTTTTTATAGAAGCTTACTGGTGTAAATATATTCTGCTACGCTTTGCGCCCATAAGCTATAGGTCAATTTAGTAGGATGGATACCATCACTAAAGTATAGCTCAGGTTTATTTTCTAATCCGTTTTTTGCAGACCACTCTTTAAGATTCATTTTTTCTTCTAAGAAGTAGCAGTTGGATTTTCCTTGAACTATGGTAGCGAGTTGAGTTCGAAGTTTGTCCATATGATGTCCTAAGCAAAATCGCAAAATAGTTGGTAATGCAGGAAAACTTGCAACTGGCGGTAGATTGATAAAGACGAGAGGTGTTGCAGGGTATTTTGTACTTAGAGTTGCTATCAGTTTTTCTATGTCCCTAGTCCAGTGCTTGTTTAGTGTAAAAGTGTCGTTGCCTCCAAGACCTACAACGATTAGATCGGTCTTGGTTTCTTGCATCTTAGGAATCAATTTATCTGTGACAAGTCTTGCTGTGTAACCAGATCGTGCATAGACTTTCCACTTTACAGTCTGATCTAGTAGGGTAGATAAGGACTGTCCTAATTCTCCAGAGAAGCCTTCTTGATGCGTAACAACACCCACGCCAGCCAAGGTGCTTTCCCCTATTAGTAGTATGTTTTTATAAGTGTCTGTAGGCTCACCTGCTATTCCTTCTGGTCCCTGTGCTTCGGGTAGTTGTGGAATAGATTTTCTTACACGTTTTCCCTGCATATACATTACAGGCAATAAGAAAAAAGTTGCTATGTCTTTTAAGATAGATATCATCTAGCGCTTCCAGATTAGTTCTGGTGTTGTTGCAGTTTTATCTAAGATCCCTGCAAGTTTGAGATTGTAAATTACACTATTGATCATCTTGTCACTAATCCATCCATGTATTGCCCATTCTGTGGAGTGGTACCATCTTTCTACATCATCTATCTTTTGCTGGTATCTCTGGCTAACCAGTTGTATCGAGTCCGTACTTTCTCTCATAAAGCGATCACAACTATCGTGTATGACTCTGAGCATACGGATAATGTTGTCGGGCTCTCTTTCCAGAATGTCATTAGTAGCGGCAACAACAAAACAAGGCCAAGGAGTAAGGTATTCACCTATACGCTTGAGCTGGCCAGAATCCACATATGGCTTAGTGGTATATTTTTCCCAATAGAAAACATCTGATTCTAGGTTGGTCAAAGAAGTTAATGCTCCGTCTAGATTCTTAATGATATTAAATTGTTCTTTACTTATTTTTTGTCCCTTGCTGTTGGCGTCGACAATAGCCATTAAGTGAGATCCGGAACCAAAGCGGCTAATGCCATACTTCTTGGAGTAAATTTCACTGTAGTTATTTAAAGTATTTTGACTACCCGTATGGATGCCCCAAGTAAGTGGTGTATTGACATAGATACTGATGATGCGCGAGGGGTTACCTTTAAAGATATCAGTGATGATGCCTTCTGTTAGTAAGATGCAAGCATCCACTTCATTATTTCTTAGGGCTTTAGTCATTTGCCCTGTCCCTCCTTTGAAGGTAGTCCACTCTAGATTGATGCCTCTTTTCTCAAAAGAGCCGTGCTCTCTGGCCAGATGTATAGGTAGATTAAAGTGTTCCGGAACACCACCTATTCGTATGGTCTTATTCATAACGCTAAGGTCTTTATTGTATGGGTGATATGCAATACTCTGGAGGGTTAAGGAATTGAGTTATAGAAGTTTAGACCAATCAATATCATCTACTTCTTCATTTATAATCTCCTTAACTCGGCCTACTTCTCCGGAATCTAATTTCACTTTGATACCATATGGGTGCTGCTGCGCATTGGTGAGAATTCTACTCACTACTCCTTCAGTAAGTTCTTCTGATTGTTGGTGTTGTTTCTGTACGATACGTACTAGAAGCCCGATAGAGATATTATTTCTTTTCGTGCCGGGATTCATTAGAAATGCATTAGCGAAGGAAATTGTGAATTTAGATACGCATCATTATGGCCTTCTTTAGCCTCTTCATATAATCCTCAAGAACCCAGTCTCTATAGTTACGTGTGCTCTTAGAGATGAGGTAACAGTATTGTTTGACACGGTAGGAAATCTCTTCTTCCAGTTCTCTAGCGAGGGAGAAGGCTTCTACGACATCAGTACTGTTTTCTATGACGATATTAGCGTGCTGCTCTATGGATCTGTCTATTACAGTTGAAGATTTCAATCCTTTGGCGACTGCTATTCTGCTCACCTCTTTGACATCAAAAGATAGGTCTTTGGAGTTCGAGAACTTGGCCTTTAATTCATCAGGCATATGATACTTGAACTTTCGTTCTATATCCTCATCGGAGATAAGATTCATCAGATAGAGATCTGGCGCTTTGAAGATTTTTTGCCAATCTACATCATCAGTCCAGAGCCCAAATCTAGCCGCGTTATTTCCTAGATCGACAACCTTAAATTCTTTCTTATCCGGCAATATCCTAGACCCTCTACCGATCATCTGGTAATAGAGAGTAGGAGACTTTGTCGCCCGATTCATTATGATCGTTCTTATGGATGGTTCATCAAATCCAGTAGTAAGGATACCTACAGAAGTCAAGATGGCATCATCGGTCTTTCTAAACCAGTCTACGATCTCTACCCGCTCTGTCTTACTCATCTTACTATCGAGATGCCGGATATTCTCAAAGCCCGCCTCTTTAAAAGTAATGAAGACTTGCTTAGAAGTATTGATACCATTATTGAATATCAGTGTCTTTTTACCTAGGGAGCGCTCCTTGTAGGCGTAGAGCAATTTACTCTGCATCAATACATTACCGTAGACCATCTCAGAGGACTTGACAGTATAATCACCATTGATACCTACCTTCAGAGAGCCAAGACCCACATCATAGGTATACGTAGTTGCTTTCGCCAAAAAACCGCTTTTGACTAGATATTGTATGCTAGACCCACAGATCAGCTCATTATAGTTGTCCTTCATCGGTAGTTTGATGTTGGAACTGAGAGGAGTAGCCGTAACACCGAGCAAAAATTGCTTTTCTAGGTACTTAAAGAGCTTCCTGAAGGAGTTGTAATGGGCTTCATCAATTATAACGAGACCTAAGTTGTCAAACTCAACTGTCTTCTCTTGCAATCGATTATTAAGCGTCTCCACCATTGCGACATAGCACATATGGCTATCATTGACATCTACCTCTTTGACCTTGCTGTCTATGATCATATTGGGTACACCAAACTCCGTCAACATAGACGAAGTCTGCGCACATAACTCTATTCTATGGGTTAGAATAAGGACTTTTTTGCCTGTATCGGCGATGTATCTCCTCGTAATCTCTGAGAAGATTACGGTTTTCCCACCCCCAGTAGGGAGTTGATATAACAGCTTGTAGTCACTGGGACAGTTGGCAAATCGCTCAAATATATGGTCCAGATCTCGTTGCTGGTACTCATATAATTCCTTCTTCCCTGCTGTTTCCTTCATAATTTTTGCAAAGTGCAAAGCTAGCATTTTAACTAGCTTCACTAGGTGTAATTACGGATTTAAATGAATCCTTGCTACCTCGTGACACCTTTACTTGGCTAAATAACTATACTCAGGGTTCAGAAATTGGCTTCTCTTCTGTCATCTTCTTCATAGAATTTGTCAAAGACCTCATCTACAGGCTCCCACAATTCTATCTTATTGCCTTCTAGATCGATTATATGTACAAACTTGCCGTAGTCAAAAGTGACAATCTCGTCACATATAGTTACACCTCCATCCCGCAGCTCTTTAACTAGACTCTCAAGGTCGTGCACTCTATAGTTGATCATAAAGGGCTTGTCAGAAGGAGAGAAGTAAGTCGTATCCTCAGCAAAGGGACTCCACTGGAGGTAGCCACTCTTTTCTTTGTTGTCGAATTGCCTAAACTTAAACCCAGCACCGTATTCATCTGTCTTGATACCTAGGTGCTTTTGATACCAGTCTTTGAGCTTAGTCGTGTCTCTGCTTTTAAAGAAGACACCCCCTATGCCCGTCACCTTTTTTTGTTCACTCATCGTATTCGCTATTTGGTCTAGAATATACCACAGTTCAGTAGATTTTTCGCTCCTAATATCGGACTTCTACATTATCTTAGGGTAAACAATTAAAGCTATGAAATCTATCCAACAACTATTGAGCATCTGCCTTTTTGCACTGAGCTCCACAATTATTCTTGCCCAAGTTGAAAGTTTAGAACTGAAAACTTTTGATAAAATAGACGTGGCTACTGGTGTGGAAGTCTCGATTGTAGAAGGTTCTCCTAAGGCAGAAATTAATGTTATCAGAGGAGATCGAGATGATCTTATCGTAGAAGTCAGTGGAGGAGAGTTGATGATAAAATTTAAGTCTAAGAATTGGGGTTTAAATTCCGGAAACAACAATCGTAAGGCCAAAGTGAAACTTTACACAAGTAGTAAAATACGAGCTATCGAGGCATCATCCGGTGCTTCTATCTATAGCGATATAATGTTTGAGGCGGATAAGTTTGAAGCAGATGCCTCTAGTGGCGCTTCTGTTGCTATAGGCGTCGAAGCGAGAACCGTTGATGCAGAGGTCAGTTCTGGGGCCAGTCTGAGTATAGACGGTAGCGCTAAGCACTTGGAGGCAGATGCTTCGTCAGGAGCGAGCCTCAATGCCAAGAAACTCAAAGCCAAGTCTGTAGAAGCTGATGCTTCAAGTGGAGCGAGTGTGAAAGTATGGGCGACAGATGATATCGAGGCAAGTGCATCTTCTGGAGCTTCAATTCGATATAGAGGAGAACCATCAAATACAGATCTTTCACCGAGCAAGTATTCTGGTGGATCGATCAGTAGGATGTAGAAAGATATTTTTAGATGATTTGATGAGGGACTTCATTTTAGAATGAGGTCCTTTTTTTATGTGATAATTCTAAGCTTCTTTATTTCATTTTTAAATGCCTGAAGGGTCGCCTTCTTGTTATCTTTATTCCATATCGCAGATAACTGGGTACGCTGAGGAATATTATCTAAGTCGATAAACTTGACACCTGTCAGATCCTCTGACTTCAATGAAGCAGGCACTATTGATAAACCAAATCCTTTTTCGACGAGTTTGTAAATCGAGCTTGCGTGGATTGTGTTGTGAGATACCTTAGGACTGAAGCCACTTTCTTCAAATAAACGCATCACTTTATCGTAGTAAGAAGGACTATAATCTGGATCAAATAAAATGAAGGGTGCGGTACTCAGCTGATGGAGTTGTTTGAATTTTTTTTTGGTCATCGTATGGTCTTCTGGAAGTACGAGACAAAAAGGCTCATCTAGAACTGTCCACTTTTCTATCTCATTAGGCACCTGGTCTAATCGAACAAAGCCTACATCTATCTGATAGGTCAGAAGTGCTTCAAGTTGATTTTGATTCTCCATCTCTTTGAGTGAATAGATGATTTCTGGATACTGTTTTTGATAAGTCTCTAGCAAGCTAGGAATGACTTGTTGCATAGCTGAGCCGACATAGCCTAAGCGCAAATCTCCTATGTCTCCTTGATGCAATTGTTTTGCTCTAAGAATACTGTGATTAAGACTATTGAGGTGTTGAGAAAATTCAGTCTGTAGGAGTGCACCTGCTGGTGTGAGACTGACTTTTCTATTGTGCCTTTTGAGCAGAGGATAACCGAGCAGTGCTTCCATTTCCTTTATCTGGCGACTGAGGGCTGGTTGGGAAATAAATAGCTTTTCTGCTGCTCTCCTATAGTGCAATTCTGAGGCTACTGCCAAGAAATAGCGGATATGACGATATTCTAATTGATTACCCATAGTTATCAATTCATCAAAATTAAGTCATTTTACGTATCAATCAAGCCCTTATCTTAGGGATATAAAAAAACCCTCAGAATGGTATTCAATTATGGCGTAGATACGCTGACCGTAGATAAAGTCCTGTCCCTCGCCTCAGGAGAACTCAAGGGCAGCGTCCAATCTGCCGAACAAAAAATAAAAGCCTGCCGTGCCAAAGTCGAAAAAATGGCGCAGTCAGATAAAGCTGTCTATGGCGTCAACACAGGCTTTGGTCCACTATGTGATACGCAGATAACACCCGAGCAGACGAGCTTGCTCCAACACAATCTGTTGATCTCACACGCCGTAGGGGTAGGAGATCCGATTGCACCAGAGTTATCTAAGATTATGATGATCTGTAAGGTGCAAGCCTTAAGTCAAGGGTTCTCAGGTATTCGTCTCAAAGTTGTCGAGCGGATCCTCTACTTTATAGATAATGATCTTCTACCTGCTGTACCCAAGCAGGGTTCTGTAGGCGCTTCTGGTGACCTGGCGCCTTTGTCTCATTTATTTCTCCCACTACTAGGGGAAGGAGAGTTTTGGAAAGATGGTCAATTGGTATCTGCTAGAGATGTTTTGAAGGATCACAATTTAGAACCGATTAGTCTGCAAGCGAAAGAAGGATTGGCACTCATCAATGGTACACAATTTATTTTGGCGCACACCATCTTAGGATTAGATAAGATGGCTTATCTGCTTGATCTAGCAGATGTTTGTGGCGCTTTATCTCTAGAGGGCTATCAAGGTTCCGGTTCTCCATTCAAGGAAGCCCTGCACAAGATCAGACCCTTTCCTGGGACGCTAG
>CALBWK010000198.1 GCA_937969415.1 uncultured Saprospiraceae bacterium
AAGACAGATAATTTTGGTAGTAATTGGACTGACATAACGGGAAATCTTCCAGACATTCCTGTCAATGATATATTTATCATTCCAGATAATGAAGATCAATTTTTATTTATCGCTAGTGATGTTGGCGTATATGGATCAAGAGATGGCGGGATAACTTGGGAGCGGGTAGGTGCCAATATGCCCATCGTTATTGTCAATGATTTGGATTACAACCCGCAGACCAATACACTACTTGCAGGTACTTTTGGAAAATCTATAATGTCTTATTCATTAGAAGGAATAGTGCCGCCGACGAATGTTATAGAAGTTGCAGAATTATTGTTTGAGGTAACACCAACGGTAACTAGAGAAAAGATTTTTATTAATCTTGATGGCAACGCCTTATCTCAAGCCAGATTTACACTTTACAATAGTGCAGGACAACTTATAGATCAGCCTCGACTTGGAGCAGATGCTTCATATGATGTAGCCCACCTCCAGTCAGGTATATATTTTCTACACATAGAATCTGCAGAAGGCCGAGGAGTCAGCAAGTTTGTGAAAATGTAAACTGCTGTATGCATAAGATAAACTGAGTGAATCTTATAAGTAAAAAGCCAGGAAGAATCATTCTTCCTGGCTTTTTTAATTTTAGATTGCATCAAGTGCCTTAAATACTTTTGCAAAATCCAACTCGTCTTTGAGGTTGAGGCTATTTGCTTTAGCATATTTATTCATAGCATTCGCTTCTCTTTTTGTGAATTTGGAGAAAATGGATTTCTTCTTCAAACTGACTTTGTCTACTTTGTCTTTCTTACGTATATAATAATTGCTACGATGTGAAATTGCAGCTTTTCTCTGTACGATGCCATTGTCGAAAGCCTCTGATATAGTTGCTTGTCTGTCTTTAAAGAATACTAGACCATCAGCTTCATACAACACTTGAAAAAATCTATCCGGTCTTTTAGGGTTGATTCTTTTAAATACTAAAGTCTCACCTTTGTGGTCTATGTGAATTTCTTTTATAAAGTTTGAATTGAGAAATATTTTCTCTTCATCCTCGACAGTGGCTATGGCTTGATTTGTATGGAGATCAATTTCTAATAGTACCTCTTCTACTTTTCTTCCCTCATTTAGAATGAGTGATCCTTTTACCGGTCCTTCATTAAGATACGGACTTCCTTCTAGTTTTTTATAGACGCTTTGATTGGTTTCACTTAATGACAAACCAGCTGTCTGGGCCAGTAAATTACCTAAATTCTGATTGTTAGAAGAGTTGGCAAAGCCAATAGAGTTAGCTGTACTAAAGCTTCTTGCCGCATTACCGGTAACTTGTCCAGATAGGGTGTAGCTTAAGCAAATCAAAAAGCTTATAAATAAGAAGTTTTTCATAGTTATTAATTTAATGATTGTAAGATAAAATAATGAACATGAAGTTGCTCTGTTCTTAGACGAATAGGTTGCTTATCTCGAAGTTAGTCCAATACTTTGTTATTTGGCCGAACTATCGCTTGTCTTCCTTTACTTTAACGAATCTTTTACACTTCTTGATCTAACTTGTCCGTAACGACATAGTAGCGTGGATCATCTACAGAAGTTTCAATAACTGTAGAAAACTTGGGATTAGCCTTGAGTAGTAGCGTTTTACACTCTGGACTCAAATGCGTAAACTTAATAGACTTTCCAAGATCTAAATATTTGTTGGCTATGCCACGCATCGCTTCTATGCCTGAATGGTCACTTACTTTTGACTCTATAAAATCGATTTCAATGTTGTCAGGATCATTGTTGGGATCAAACTTAGAATTGAAGTTCTGTACAGAACCAAAAAATAATGGCCCCCATATTTCATAGACTTTTGTACCATTATCTTTTACTCTTTTTCTGGCTCGGATCATAGTCGCATTTTCCCAAGCAAATACAAGTGCAGAGATAATGACCCCAGCGATAACGGCTAGAGCCAGATCATACCATACCGTAATTGCTGACACGGCTACAAGTACAAAAGCATCTGAAAGCGGAATCTTGTGTAAAATCCTGAAACTCGACCACGCAAAAGTCCCTATCACCACCATAAACATCACACCCACTAGTGCCGCTATAGGCACTTGCTCAATAAGCGGCGCTGCAAATAAAATAAAAGCCAGAAGGCCTAACGCTGCAGCTACACCCGATAGCCTACCTCGACCTCCACTGTTAACATTGATTATAGACTGGCCGATCATCGCGCAGCCGCCCATACCTCCAAAGAACCCATTGAGAATATTGGCAGCGCCTTGCGCCACACATTCTCTATTACCACTGCCTCTGGTCTCTGTCAACTCGTCCACAAGATTTAGCGTCATCAAGGACTCTATCAATCCCACAGCAGCCAAAATAAATGCTGTCGATAACAGAAGAGACCAATGTGTCCCTACAGTATCCGTCATAGCGATAAGCTGGCTCTGAAAAGTAGGAAGGCCTGCTTGTAGACCTTGCCCTCCACCGTCTTTTATAAATGAGCCAACTGTACTCACATCTAGCTGAGCAAAGATGGTTACACCTGCAACTACAACTATAGCAGCTAGAGCAGATGGAATTTTTGTAGTCAATTTAGGAAGTCCCCACATAATGAGCATCGTCAATCCTACGAGCCCGAGCATAATGCTCATATCCATTCCCTGTAGCCATTGCTGCTCACCATTGATGTTTTCCTTAAAGAGATTAAGCTGTGATAAGAAGATGACGATGGCTAGTCCATTGACAAAACCCATCATCACGGGGTGAGGTATAAGTCTGACAAATTTTCCAAGCCTAAACAGTCCTGCAATAATCTGGAGGCACCCAACGATAAGTAAGGTCAGTAAGAGCCATTGTAGTCCTAGATTGTCTATAGGTGTCGTTAAGGCAGCACCTACTTCATTGCCTTTACTAATCAGGTGTACCATCACAACGGCCATCGCACCAGTCGCTCCAGAGATCATTCCTGGACGACCGCCAAATAATGAGGTCACGATACCCATCATAAAAGCACCATAAAGTCCGACTATCGGATCTATACCAGCGACAAAGGCAAAAGCGACTGCCTCAGGTACTAGCGCCAAGGCTACTGTAAGTCCTGATAAAATATCGTCTTTGGGATTGCCTGTAAAGTTGTTGAAGAATCGCTTACTCATAACACCGTGTTGTCTTGGTAAAAGCGGGCAAAGGTAGACGAATCACCGAGAGAATGCCTTTCTTGATATAGTATATCTATCTAATATGATATCTAACTTATTTGGTGGATGGTACAGAATCCTTATTATGCTCAGTGAATTACATCTATAACAGATAATTATCTCTTATGACAGTTGATTTTCCATCATATGTTATCTGTCAGAATTCTTAGTAAAAAGTCAACTAATTCCCATTAATACTTGTGAAATGCCCCTTTTTGATAATCAATCCGCTGTAAGTGGGCCGATTTCAGTAAGATAAGGGTAGTTATTATGTGTATGTAGCGGATGGGCTTATCTGCTTATTTAACACAAGATTCATATAACAACATATTTTAATATGTTACTTTGCATCTATAAACTTATAGAATGTTACCACCACAAATGGAACCTCAGCAAGTGGAAAGATTAATCAATAAAGCCACTTTAGAAATAGAAGAAAACCTGTCTCGCGGTGTCAATTTTGATGATCATCCGACTATGGCAGAGTTGCACTACGAGCGCGCTCAGATGTATGTGCTCAGCAAACAGTATGACTTGGCGATAGAGGACTACACAGCTTGTCTAGACTACGATCCGTATTTCTACGATGCAGATATGGGTCGAGAATATGTCTATATGACGATAAAGGAAATGGATAAGATGACGACTAAGACTGCTGCCGCTTGAAAGTAGATAGTATCAACGCCTATAAAGAAGAGTTCAGAGAACACTTAAGGATTACGCAGTCTTACAACGAGTTATATAAGTACGAGTCTCTAGCCAATTTTAGAAAACATTGGGATTTGGGAGCACTAGACTTGGGTGCTATGTATGAGCGCAGCTTCCAGAGTGAATTATCTGCACGACTATGGGGAGGTAGCCAGAATTCAGCGAAGTCTATGATGCTCCAGTTCATCGAAAAAGATAAGGAGTTTGTCAGGTCGATGTTTAGAGACCTCTACAATGAGAATAAGGACTTGGCGATGCGTATCAATAGATTCAAGTTGCATTGTGATGAGCTTCTAGCAGAATTGCAGTCGGCAGGAAAGCAGGATAGTCACCATTTCCATACTGACGAAGAGGTGTTTCTCTACTTGTCTTTCAATGATCCAGAATCCTACCCATTATTCCAGTATGCCCACTTCAATATTATGATGAACCGGTTGGAGAATCGCAATGTGCCCGAAGAGTGGGAAGTAGACCGCTATTATAAATTATGCAAAGGCCTCTACACTCTTTTATCCAGAGATGGCGATCTGGTCCAGATGCATATAGAAAAACGAGGCCAATACTATGACCAGCCTACAATGATTATGGTCAATGACTTCATCAGTATATGTAGTCAAGGCCCCAAAGTGTAAGTAAATAGGGCTCTTAGGCCTAGAACTCAAATATTTTAACAAATTAAATATTGTTATAATATGTAAGTTGCTAGATTTCTTGTAATTTCATATTACAGAAAACTACAATATGTTCGCGTTCGAGGATTATCTCCCCTTTACATCGTTCAATGAATCCAGTACTACCTTCAAAGCAGCTGAGGTATTTAGATATGGATTTCTATTAGCTGATATCAGTCAAGCTAACGTCTTCAGACAACTTTATTCTTATCACGACTACTATATCGAAGTAACATTTAACGATAACTACGAGGTCATAGATACTATAGAGGCCATTACCGTAGATGAAGCCATCAC
>CALBWK010000199.1 GCA_937969415.1 uncultured Saprospiraceae bacterium
GGGGAATATCTACTTTTTTAGCTAGCCAAATGGGTTTGCCGTTGTCGAGTGATTCTGCGATAGCCAGCCGCTCTAAGTTAGCTTCGATCAAGTCAGCAATCTTGTTCATCAGCCTACTGCGTTTTTCGACAGAGGTAGTAGCCCATTCAGGAAAGGCTACATCAGCAGCAGCTACAGCTTCATTGACATCATGGAGTGTAGAGTCAGGTACTTGCGCATAGACTTGTCCAGTCGATGGATCATATAGATTGATATAGTTGTTAGATTCTGGCGGGGTTAACTTTCCGTTTATGTAGTTGCTTATTTTTTTCATCCTCTGATCTTTGTTTGGCAAAGTATAATTTAACTCACTTAATGGGCTTGTAAGCAATAGCTTTCATTTCGATAAGTAGATTGGGGTGGGGAAGTTGATGTACGGCGACGGTTGTTCTAGTCGGGCCTGTTTCGTGATTGAAAAATTCTCCGTAAACGGCATTATAGCCTTTGAAATCTTTCATATCAACGAGAAAGGTGGACATATCTATAACGTGTGACAAGTCAGCATCTACACTGGCCAATAGTGCGCCTATGTTTTCGATAACTGCTCTAGTCTGTTTTTTGATATCTAGTTGCCATTGACCGTTGGCATCTTTTTCTGCACCTATATGTGTATTATCTTTTCTACGACTACTCGTCCCGGATACATAAATAAAATCTCCTACACGTCTGACATGTGGGTAGTTGCCTAAAGGTTGAGCTTTATCGGTAAGTACTTTTCCTGACATATTAATTTATTCTGTAAATGAAATTGATACTGAACCAAGTCCTTCTATAGAGGCATCAAATTTGTCTCCTGCTTGCACATTAACCATAGGACCCAAGGCACCACTTAAGATTAAATCTCCGGCTTTTAGTGGTTGTCCTAATTGAATCATTTTATTGGCCAACCAGCGAGTAGCATTTATAGGGGAGCCAAGGCAATTCCTGCCGACACCTTCAGAGACGACTGCGCCATTTTTTGTCATTGACATCTTGCAATTCAGTAAATCTACCTTAGTTAAAGGAGTTGGCTGGTGCCCTATAGCCCAATGGCTTGCTGAGGCATTGTCTGCTACGGTATCTGTAATTTTTATATCCCAATCTTTGATACGGCTACCCACAATTTCTATGGAAACTAGGGCATAGTCTATAGCGTTGAGGACGTCAACAGTTGAGAGGTTCTTGCCTGCCAAATCTTGTCCAAGCACAAAAGCTATTTCTGTTTCTGCCTTAGGTTGCATTATTTCTTTGATGGAGATGAAGCCACCATTTTCCACTTCTCTATCAGCCCATAGTGCGCCAAAATCTGGTTGGTCTACACCGAGCTGTTTCTGTATGGCGTGTGATGTCAGGCCTATCTTTCTACCTACTATCTTGCCGCCTTGCTTGATTTTATTGTTAGAAATTTGATCTTGAATGGCATAGGCACTAGTGAGATCATCGGTTCCTATCAAGTCTCGTATAGGTAGACAAACTATCCCTGTTTCTTCTGCTTCTGTTAGTCTTTGGACTGCGGTATTTATGGTGCTCTCCATTTATCTCTTTACTTTTTTAATTTCATCTTGTATAAAACAGGTTTGCTAGGCGCTGCATCTAACTCCAGTGAAGGCACTTGGATGTTGAGTAGATATAGGCCATCTTTTATTCTTGGGGGGACGTAGATGAGCTCTGTTATTGTGCAGTCTTTTCTAGAGTTGTCCTTCGCCTTTTTATTTTCAACATTCCAAAATATATGATGGCTTGCCAGTTTTCCTTTATCGACTTCTCTATCTACAGATGGTAAGTCTATCAATAGGTGCTTGACTCCTTGGTCGACTAAGTATTGCATAGCCCCTTTGTCTAGATAAGGTGGATTGGTGTCTGAATAATCTCTAGTCAGTTTGGTTTTTGTATTGGGTAGTGTTCTGATAATGAGTGCCTCTGGCATTTCTTTTTCGCAAGCAGTTTTGATGGCAGATTTGGTTATGATGTGGTCTCCTTTTGCTGTAGTCTTTAGTTCTACCGAAATTAATTGACCTACAAAGTGAAATTCCTTTAAGACAGAATTAATTGATTCTTGTTTCTTGGTGATATGACCTAAGCCTTCAGTATGCGTGCCATTACCGTGCGGATTCATTGTGATGTCGTAGAAGTTGACAGGTGCACCTTTTTTTACGGAACCTATGAAATCTCCCGCTGTATAGGGCTGTGCTTTGTAATCCGTTGCATGAAAACATTTCACTTGCCCTACAGGGATAGAGATGTCTATAGGCTTAGTTAGGTCACAACTATATTGAGCATCCATATAAATGGTCGTTATCTTCATACGGTGAGATTCATAAGTTGTTGATGATAATTTTCTAGAGGAATGTCTTCGTAGTTGTCCTCTTTGCAAAGGGAAAGCAAAAGTTCATCTTGTTTCCTGCCGCGCTTCTTTGCATCTGAGTAGGTGAGATCTGGATTAAAGGTGACCAAAGAGTACTTGGAGTAATAGTCTGGAAATTTCTGTTCAAGCGCCATTTCTATTTTTCTTTTCCTTTTAAAGGCCACATCATCAACATGATCTCTCATTTCATAAAAGTTGTCAATAGCTAAGTCGGCAATCGCATTGGTATTGTGCACACGTTCCTCTTCAAAGACTTTGAATACAGCTTCCCAGTCATCACCAAAATTATCCATCAACTCATCAAAGACGCGTACATCTTCTAGGGAGGCATTCATTCCTTGGCCATAGAAAGGTACTATGGCGTGAGAAGCATCACCCATTATCAAAGTCTTGCCATGCGCTTGCCAAGGATAACATTTAATAGTTCCTAAGGTGCCTACTGGATTTTCAAAATATTCTTCCTTAAGATGTGGTATATGGGGTAGTAGTGTAGGATAGTATTTTTCAAAAAAGCTGATAACTTTTTTTTCCGAATTCAATGTATTAAATCCTGCTTCTCCTTCGTAGGGATGAAACATGGTTAAGGTAAAGCTTCCGTCTAGATTGGGTAGCGCAATAACCATAAAGGACCCATTGGGCCAGATATGTAAGGCTTCTTTTTCTATCTTCCAGCCATTTGTAGATGATGGCAGGATGCTTAGTTCTTTATAACCGTGACGTAAGAAGTCTTGAGAGTAATTAAATAGCAAAGACGTTGTCTTACTCATCATACTTCTACGGACTACAGATCCGGCACCATCTGTTCCAATGACAACTGCTCCTTTGTCTTTATGAGTGGTACCTGTGCTTGTGTAGCTTATCTCTGCTGATTCTAAATCGACAGCAGTTACTTTAGTGTTGAATTTTATTGTGACGTTTTCATATTTGTCTGCCTCCTTGATCAGTGCTAGATTCAGTCCTGGTCTTGATACAGAATTGATATAATCTTCGCTTCTGCCACTGTATGGCGATAAAAATGATCCCCCGCCCAAAGGATGAATCATCCGCCCTCGCATCGGAATACATTCTTGAAGTATGGATTCTTTGATGCCTGCAGTTTCTAGTGCTTTAAGTCCTCTTGCCGATAGAGCTAGATTGATAGATCGCCCTGCATCTTCTACACCGAGTCGCATATCAGGACGCCTTTCGTAAACAACAACTTTAAATCCTTTTTGTGCCATTCTTGTCGCGAGCAAACTACCGCACAGCCCTGCACCGACAATTATGATTTTTGAAGAATTATTTTTTGATACTTTTCCAGTTGACATATTTCGTCGATTCTAATTTAGGAAATACTAGTGGTCGTCTCTAGGCCTTCCTTCAATACTTTATAGAAATTATATACATCCGTGTAAGAATTGTACAAAGCGACGGGCGCTACTCTAATAACATCAGGTTCTCTCCAATCTGCAATGACACCTTGCTTTGTAATATATTCATACAGGCTTTTGTTAGCATTTTTCATCTGTATAGACAACTGTGATCCACGTTGATTGGCATCAGAAGGAGTTACAATATTAATGACGTTTTCTCCTAAGGTATTCACTAGATATTCTAAGTAGCCAGTAAGCTGAATGGCTTTTTCTCGTAAGGCAGGCATACCCACTTCGTCAAATATCTTAAGTGAAGCCCAGACAGGTGCCATAGCCATAATAGGAGGATTACTGAGTTGCCATGCTTCTGTTGTCGGAATTGGATCAAATCCATCCCGCATCTTAAATCTTGTCTCTTTGTTATGTCCCCACCAACCTGTTAATCTGTCTATGGTTTTATCTTGATGATGTCGCTCGTGCACGAAAGCACCGCCCATTCCACCTGGCCCAGAGTTGAGATATTTATAGTTACACCAGACTGCAAAGTCACAGCCAGAATCGTGCAATTGTAGTGCAATATTCCCCGCGCCGTGTGCACAATCAAATCCTACCTTGCAGCCTTTCTTGTGTCCCCATTCAGTAATTTTGTGAATATCATAATACTGACCAGTATAGTAGTTAGTATTACCAAGCATAATGAGTGCTATCTCGTCCCCCTGTTCTTCTATCGCCGCCTGTATGTCTTCTTCTCTTAGGCAAACTTCTCCAGCTCTCGGTTTTAATTCTAGTAGACAAGTTTCTGGATCGTAGCCTCTCATTTTTATTTGAGATTCTGTAGCATATCTATCTGAGGGAAAAGCATCTGATTCTATTAGAATTTTGTTTCTCTTAGCTGTCGGTTTATAGAAGGAAATCATCATGAGATGAAGATTCACTGTCAACGTATTCATTACCACAACTTCTTCGGGCTTAGCACCCACCACTTTAGCCATTGCTTGAGTGAGGAACTCGTGATAAGGTAGCCAAGGATTCTTCGCGTGGAAATGCCCTTCTACACCCAACTTCTGCCAGTCAGTAAGTTCTTGTTGAATAGCCGCTCCTGTACTTTTTGGTTGCAGGCCCAAGGAGTTGCCACAGAGATATATGTAAAGATTTCCGTTAGACTGAGTTGGTAGATGAAATCGTGATCTGTAACTCGCTAAGGGATCATTTTGATCTAAGCGAGTTGCTAATGCTTCTGAAGTATTATATATCATTTCTTTTTCCCTTGTACTCTTTCCATAAAATCGCAATCATTTGTGCCACATATCCATTTGATGACATTTTTACACCATATCTCCTCGTGTTGTTGTTTGGTGATGATATTCTCTTCTACAGCAAGGTCTAGGAGCTTACCGGGGTAAGATGATTGTGCTTCTGATTCCATTTCACCTAGCGGATAAGGGTCATCAAGTCCAAGTATGATCTGATCTGTACCATTCTGTCTCCTGACCATAAGATCTAAAGAGAAAGTATCATGTACTAAAGTGTCAAAAAATATGTTTGGATGACCTATTGCTTTTCTTGGCCTTGTCTTGCCTTTAAATAAATCTGGACGACCATCAAAACCTTGAGTCCTCCTTCCTATGTTAAGATGATTAAGTTGGCCTCCATGTGCAAAGCAAACTCTTATGTCAGGGTACTTTTCATAGAGTCCGTCTAACGTGTAAAAATGATAAGCATCGGCACATTGTGCGATCATCCATATCAAATGGAATCTCCAAGCTGTATTTTCTAGGCTTATAAATTTTTCACCATCATAGGGATGTATCTCGACAGCCAACTTGTATTTATTGGCAAGTTCTAGGATTGGTTTTGTTTCTTCATCAAAGATGCCTCTCCACGTTCCCACTGAGTCCATATAATGCGTCGGTAGACAAAGCACTTTAAGGCCTAGCTCTTCTACGCATCTTTCTATCTCCCATAAAGCCCCATCTATAAATCCTGCGTGGACAACAAAGCCACAAGTAAATTTTGTAGGGTGATTATGTTGTGTGGTAGCATTAAAATCATTTTGAAATCTAAGGGCCTGCTTCATGTCCTTGATGCGTAAGCCATTGCCATAGAGCTGAGAGAGATTCAAAACTACGGCATGATCTATTTTGTTTTTATCCATCCACTCTAGCTTTTCGTCAAGGAAGAAGCTGGAATCCGTCACTGGTCTCTTCCAGTTTTTTTGGAGCATATATTCTCTGTCTTCGTCTATCCAGAATATTTCTTTATCCTTAAGATACTGAGGGATTTGCTCTGGATTAGGCAGGAGGTGTGAGTGACCGTTTATACGCATAGTGGATTGTTCAGATTAGTGTTAAGCTTTCTTAGCTGTGAAATGAAAATTTAATTGATCTCTAATGTTGTCAGGTAGTACTGGTAATTCTGATCGCGGAATAAGTAAGGAAGAGATACCATGGAAATCTGTATAAATCTGATGTAAGCTAGCAGTCTTAGCTAAGTAAGAATGACCTGAAGAGCCTCCTGTACCTATTTTGTTACCGATCATGCGGAGCACCATTTGTGCATGTCTATGTCTCCAGTTGGTGACTTCATTGTCTATGTCTATAAGACAAGTAATAAATTGGAAGGGCAGTTGTAAGATAGGCTCCTCTCTGTAGAGATTGATAAATAGTGCTGCTACAGTTGCCTTATAGCTCAATCTCTTTTTATTTTCTTTCAGTAAGTTGTTATGCGTATCCTCATCTAGGATAGACCTAAAGTAGGTGTCCGAGCTGCCGACCATTTCGGACCGCATCTTCTTTTGTTTATCAGTGAGATACTCCGAGGCCATAATTGCCTCGGTTTCTTTATTGAGCATAGCTGTGAGTGCCCCTCGATACTCTTCTAGAAAGTCAAATCCATCTAGACTTAAGAAAGGTGTGCGCTCTAGCCAATCGTTGACTTTATCGAGTAGAGTCCCTTTTTTATAGATATCATCTAGTGTCTTCTGCTTGTCCTCCGTAAAGACAGAACTGTACTTCTGACCAAAGTAAGTTAAGCGCTGTTCCTCTGGCAAACCCAATAGACACTCTATGGCACGGAACTGAAAACTCTGGAAACCAGAGGCTGGGAATAGATAACTTCTAAAATCCAAGAAGTCGAGCGGCGTCATCGTTTCCATTATGCCTATCTGCTTGACGAGTAGTTGGAGTATTTTCTGAACTCTGTTGAGTCGCCCTATAGCCACAGAGAGACTGCTCTCTATAATTTCGTTGTCCTCAAAGAACTCTATAACAGATTCTAATTCGTGAATCACCTGCTTAAACCATAGTTCATAAACTTGATGGACTATAATGAAGAGCATTTCTTCATGGGCAGGTTCACCCAAGTCCCCGCTACGTAGTTGTTGGGCGCTCAGTAGCTCCTCTATCTGGAGATACTTTTGATAATGTATGGTAGAGTATTTTCCTTCTCCTTTATTCATTGTCTTAGGGTTTAAAGTATCCGATTTTATTTTGAATAGCGTTAGCGCCTTTTTTTAATGTAGTGACATATCTCGTCACTTCTTTTTCTTCAAATCTATTGGCTGGGCCTGAGGCGCTGAGACTTGCAACGACATTGCCTTCTTGATTAAATATTGGAACAGCGACACAAATAAGCCCAAGTTCGTATTCCTCTCTGTCTATGGCATAACCATTTTGCTTGATCTCGTCCAGAGCTTTTAATAGATTTTTTTGTTTAGTTATGGTGTTCTTAGTGTATGCTGTAACTGCATCAGAACGCAGTAGTTTTTTGGCTGTTTCTTTTTGCTGATTCTCTGGTAAGTAGGATAGAAGGACTTTTCCTAAGGCTGTGGCATATGCGGGATTGTAACTTCCTATCTGACTGCTGATCTTAAGTCCTTGCGGACTTTCTACTTTATCGACGTAGAATATCTGATCCTTTTTGAGCACGGCAATATGGACGGTCTCTGTTATATCTTTTGCAACAGACTCTAACTCAGGATGTGTCTTTTCTACAAAAGCGGATTTTAGACTGACGCGGCTCCCTAGTTCAAAAAGTTTGAGACCTAGAGCATACTTATCTGAGTTTGGGTTTTTGGTAAGGATATCGAGTTTGCACAGATCAGAAAGAAATCTATAGACAGTACTCTTATTGGATCCTACAGCTATCGCTAGTTCAGTAACTCCCCATTCAGGTTTTTGAGGTGTGAAATACTCCAGAATGGCGAATGTTTTGTGTACCGAACTCTTGAGTTGTTGCATAGAACTTGATAGCTTTTCACTGTTTTATATAATGAAACAGTGTTCCTATAAGCGAATTTACGCTAATTCAAGATATTAGTGCATACTACAATGCGAATTTTTCAGATATGTGAAGAACTTAGTGTGGTGGGAGTGCTATGTATTCTCAAGTTGATTTGTTCAAGACATAAGAAAGATGGTAGAAAAGATCTGCTACTTTTTGATACCTCCTAGTATAAATTCCGTAATATTTTTTTCGACCTCTAATGGGTTGGCCGTTTTTTTGGAAGGAGAGTTCCAAGTGTAGAGCCAGCGGATGGAAGAGAGGATGCAATTGCGCAAAAATTCACTATCTCCAGATTTGAATGCGCCTTCATCTATACCCGCTTGTACGATATCTGAGATTTTGGCCTCGTAGGTTTTTCTTCGTTTTATAAAGAGTTTTTTTCTATCCTCTTCTAGAAACCGCCACTCAAAAGCGTGAATCTGCATTTTGTTAGGATTATCGAAAGTCATCCTAATGTGCAGACGGATGACTTCTTTGAGTTTGTCTATGGCAGGATAAGTTGTCGCTTCTATTTCTGATAGACCTGTGTGGAATTTGTCGGCAATCTCAAAAAGTAACTGATCTAAGAGGGCTTGCTTAGAGGCGATATAATTATAGATGTTGGATTTATCACAGTCGAGTCTGCTAGCCAATTCCCGCATAGTCATTGCTTTATAGCCCTTTTCACTGAGTAGCGAGGTGGCTTCACGAATAAACTTTGCTCTTTTTGGGTTCTTGTCCATATCTTACGTCTGACAATATAAGTCAATCTATGTTTGTAATTACATAAACACTTGTTTATATTAGCTTTAAAGCAATTAACTATGGCAACATTTGCAGAAAATGAGAAGCAACTCAAAAGTTCTCTCAGACGTATTAAAAAAGAAGGGATAGTCAAAAACTTGATCAATGGTAAGCTTGTCGCAGCAGCTTCCCGCAAGACTTTCGAGAATACCTCTCCAGTAGATGGAAAAAAAATAGCAGATGTAGTTTCTAGTGATCACAGAGATATAGATAAAGCGGCCAAGGCGGCAGCGAAGGCATTTGAGACCTGGAGAAAAGTAGACGCTAAGGAAAGAAAGGCCATCCTCTATCGCATAGCTGAAAATATAGAGAAGTACGCCAAGGAGATTGCTCCTCTCGAATCCTATGATACGGGTCAGCCCATAAGATTTACTAAGAAGGCAGGCGCACTCAGAGGTCCGGCTAACTTCAGATATTTTGCGGATAGAATCATAGATGCCGCCAATGGTAAGACCACTCCGGATGTGCATCATCTCAATTATTCTATGCGTCAGCCTATAGGTCCTGTCGGCATCATCACACCATGGAATGCACCTTTTATGTTAAGCACCTGGAAGATAGCTCCAGCTCTTGCTGCGGGCTGCACTGTCATACATAAGCCAGCGGAGGACAGCCCTATGACTGCAATGATATTAGCAAAAGCGGCCCAAGAGGCGGGGTTGCCTGATGGCGTATGGAATGTAGTGCATGGCCTAGGACACTCTGCAGGTAAAGCCTTAACTGAACACGAAGCTATTAAGGCGATCGCTTTTGTTGGAGAGACAACGACAGGTTCTCATATTATGCGTCAAGGTGCTGATACTCTCAAGCGAGTACACTTCGAGTTGGGGGGTAAGAATCCTGTCATCGTTTTTGATGATGCGGATTTAGACAGAGCTTTAGATGCCGTCATCTTTATGAAGTATAGTCTCAATGGTGAGCGCTGTACAAGTTCATCTAGACTCATCCTCCACGAGAAAGTCTATGATAAATTTGTCAAAAAACTAAAAGCCAGAGTCGCCAATATTAAAGTGGGCAATCCTCTCGATCCTAAGACTGAGATAGGTCCACTTATCCATAGAGGCCATCAAGAAAAAGTCCTCAGTTATGCCAAGATAGCGGCTGAGGATGGTGCCAAAATATTAACCGGTGGCACCGCCCCTAGAGGCAAACTCGCTGTTGGTTGCTATGTCAAGCCAACTCTCGTAGAGGGTGTTACTCCTAAGATGCGCATAGGCCAGGAAGAAGTCTTCGGTCCCTTCTTATCTGTTATGAAATTTAAAACAGAAGCGCAAGCCATTAAGATTGCCAATTCGGTGAAGTATGGACTCACCGCTTACATCTGGACCAATGATTCTGCTAAAGGACACAGAATGGCTAGAGATGTAGATGCCGGTATGGTCTGGATCAACTCTCAGAATGTCAGACACTTATCACAACCATTTGGGGGTGTCAAAAATAGTGGTATCGGCAGAGATGGTGGCGACTACAGTTTTGACTTTTATATGGAAACCAAGAATGTGTGTGTGGCTTATGGGACGCATGGAATTCCGAAACTGGGCGGTTTTTCTTAGTGCATAGTTCGACTAGTGCATAGTTCATAGTTCATAGTTCATAGTTGTGTTTTGTAGTTGATTAAATTATTGATGTAAAAATGAAGAATAGCCCACTAAAGGATAAGTCTTATTTGTTGGCAAAGAAGGTTGTGGGTACATATAAATACTTAGTGACTGAGAAGAAAGAATTTATAATGAGCAAGCAATTGCTTAGGTCGGGAACAAATCCTGGTGCTATGGTAAGAGAATCTAGGAGTGCGGAAAGTTTGCCCGATTTTATACACAAATTGAAAATAGCTGAGAAGGAAACTAATGAAACTCTTTATTGGCTAGAATTACTAAAAGATACAGATTACTTAGAGAAAGAAAAATTTGATGATATAAATGGAGTGGCAGAAGAAGTAATGAGACTTCTAGTCAGTTCAATAAAAACTTCAAAACAAAAATTGAAATGAGTACATTAACTATGCACTCTAAACTAAGAACTATGAACTAATATGGCATTAATAAAACACAACTGGAATCTTCCCTTCAATATAATCCGATGTTCACACGTAGAATGTACAGTTAAGGATCTCGATGAATCAAGACGTTTCTACGTAGATATTATGGGAATGATAGAAACGGAGAGGACTAAGGATACACTTTATCTACGATGTCTCGAAGAAAAGAACCATCACTCCTATGTACTCAAGCAAGGAGAAAAGTCAGAAGTCTTAGCGCTTGGATTTAAAGTGGCTTTTGATAAAGACTTAGATCTATTGCATAAGCACTTTACTGACTTGAAATTGCCAGCGGACTGGGTAACTAAGCATGGGGAAGAGCGGACCTTAGCTGTAAGAACGCCGATGGGTATTCCGGTAGAGTTTCATGCACGACAGACGCGGGTGCCGACGATGATGCGGGAGTTTAGCAAGTACAAGGGCTTGTCCCCTTTACGCTTTGATCATATCAATTGCTTCACGCCTAACTGTCAGAGTACTTATGAATTCTTTGTGCAAGAACTAGGTTTTAGATTGACGGAGTATACGTTGACAGAGAAAGGAGATATGTGGGCTGCATGGACACATAGAAAGGGGAATGTGCATGATATGGCGATGACCAATGGGAAGGGGCCAAGGCTCCATCATACGGGTATCTGGACAGCAGGGGTCAATAATATTATACACTTATTAGATGTGATGGCCAGTGAAGGCTATGTTGAGAATATAGAGCGAGGACCTGGAAGACATGGCATCTCTAATGCTTTCTTCTTGTATATCTTAGATCCAGATGGTCATAGGTTAGAGCCGTTTACTTGTGATTACCTGACGGTCGATCCAGATTGGGAACCTTTGGGTTGGGACTTAAGAGATCCGAAGAGACAGACTTTGTGGGGCGCACCGGCACCACAGTCTTGGTTTGAACATGGGTCTACTTTTCGTGGTGTAGAGGTGAGAGAATCAGATATAGATTCTAACCCTATTATCGGTCAGTATGAAGATCACGCTTAAATTTAGTTTATAGTGCATAGCGGAATTAGTGCATAGTTTTTCTTGCTAGGCAAACTCTAAACTCTAAACCCTTAACTAAGCACTATGAACTATGAACTAAATAACTATGAACTAAAAAAACTATGCCGCACATAAAATTAGAATGTTCTTCAAACGTCACTATGGATTTCCAAGCTTTCTTTGCAGAGCTAGCGGAAGCGTTAGTGGAGACGGGTCACGCAGCACGCTTGGGTATTAAGTGTCGAGTCGTACCTGCAGAAGAAGAGTATATCATAGATGGATCAGAAAACTATCAGATGATTAATCTCTTGTTTAGGTTGCGGGAAGGGCGCAGTAAGGAGACGCTAGAAACTTTTTCTACTATCGGAATTGAGTTGATGAAAAAATATATGGCTAAAGAAGTGGAGAACAAACAGATAATTCTCTCAACAGAAATAAAAGAACTTATTAAAGGGCAAGACCTCACATTTAACTCAGTGAGATAAAAATAATCGACTATGAAATTTGCAACGTATAAAGTTAAGAAGACAGGCAGAGTAACTTACGGCTCCGTCGTAGAAAGTAAGGAAGGGGTAAAATTTACAGACATAGGAAAGGATTGGGGTAGTGACTTGAGGAGGTGGATAGAAGCCGACCAGATGGAGGTTCTCAAAGAGATAGGTCAAGAGTTGAAGCCTGTCTATTCTGAAAAGGATATCGAATATATGGTGCCTATCCAAAGCGGTCAGAAGATTGTCTGTATCGGTGTCAATTATGCTAAGCGTAATGCCGAGTATAAAGATGGCTCCGAAGCACCTAAGTATCCGAGTGTATTTTTGAGGTACTTGGATTCCTTTGTAGGACACGGACAGAATATGGTGAGGCCACCTGAATCTGATAAACTCGACTATGAAGGAGAGATTGTTATCATCATCGGTAAGGGTGGGAGAAGGATTCCTCGCAAAGAGGCCTTGTCACATATAGCTGGCCTTACATTGATGAATGAAGGCACACTGAGAGATTGGGTACGCCATGCTAAATTCAACGTAACACAAGGAAAAAACTTTGACAAGTCTGGTGTAATCGGCCCTTGGATGATGACTGC
>CALBWK010000200.1 GCA_937969415.1 uncultured Saprospiraceae bacterium
AATAATAAATTAATGAGAATTTATTAATGCTTAATTAGAGCACAGCCTTACGGCTGGCATCTTAATACAATTAAATTTTATTTTGTCAATTACACATGTAAAGCAGAAGCTTCTACTTTTTTTGCTATCCACTCATAAGTCTTTTGCATACCTGCCCTAAGGGGTTCTGATGGAGCCCATCCCATCTTGGATTGATAAAGTTTGTTATCAGATCTACGACCGCGTACACCTATAGGACATTTGAATCCATACTTAGACTCAAAAGCTGCTCCTTCTAGGTTTTGAATTCCAATTGACTTACCAGAAATATCAATAGCCATCTTTGCCAATTCATTAATGCTGACCATTTCTTCAGAACCTATGTTGACAGGTCCTATAAACTCATTTTGCCTAACAAATCTGAGCACTGCATCTAAACAATCATCTATATAAAGGAATGAACGTGTTTGCTTTCCATCTCCCCATACCTCAACATTATCGGAACCTCCAGCTTCAGCCACTTTTCTACACATTGCAGCAGGGGCTTTTTCTTTACCACCTGTCCAGGTTCCCATAGGGCCAAAAATATTATGGAAGCGAGCAACTCGAACATCAAGGTTATAATTTCTCTTAAAAGCCAAAAACAACCTTTCGCTAAATAATTTTTCCCAACCGTATTCAGAATCTGGATCTGCAGGATAAGCAGAAGATTCCTCACAATTAGGATTATCCGGATCTAATTGATTATGCTCTGGATATATACAAGCTGAAGAGGAATAGAAAATCCTTTTAACACCTTTGAGAGAAGCTTCGTGTGCTACATTGAGATTAATAAGTGCTGAGTTATGCATCACATTCGCATCATTCTCCCCTGTAAAAATATATCCTGCTCCACCCATATCGGCCGCCAACTGATATACTTCATCAAAGCTTGACGCCTTCTCATCATCTGCTTGCCCAGGTGCACTCATAATTGAGGCTACTAAAGTTGGATCTCTGAGATCTCCTGAAATATACTCATCACAGATTTTGTTATGAGCCCAAAAATCGTGTCGAGCCTTAACATCTACAATACGTACCCAAGAACCTTCTTCTTTGAGTCTTTTTCCTAGGTGGCCACCTATAAACCCGCCACCTCCAAGTATTAATATCCGTTTCATATGCGAAATATACATATAATTAGTTTATATGTGTTGTTACTTGACTAATAAGTCATAAGGCTGAAGTTAGCCTAAAATGCTGTTCCATCAACTGAAGCATCGAAAATTGTAATTTCAGCATATGAAAAGCTACCTTCTCTTGTGCCTCTTGCTTGGTTCTCTTTCTCTGTATGCGCAGCAAGGTGCCAATCACTTAACAGATTCTGATCTAAATATCGGTGTACCGTACAATAAGCTCTTATCCATTAGAGTCGATCCATTTGGAGGTTCATTGGGTCTCGAATATGAAACTAAAGGAAAGAAAAACAGATTTACTTTTGCGTCTCTAAGGACGAGATATAGTAGCCGCTATACAAAGCTAGACTCGACACTTCGTGGGCCAGACACTCCATTAGAAGTTGCGCTGAGCAACTTAGTTGGAGATGGGAGTGAGCTGAATCAAATTGGCCTATCTATTGGTCATCGGAAATATCTTACTTTTCAAAACAAAGCCTTCCTTATCTACTATGACCTAGGACTCAATTATTGGCTGTACAACAATGAAAACGAAGATCCATTTAAACTAAGGGCTGCCAACTTGGGAACAAATGTTGAACTAGGTCTGAAATGGGCCTTCCGCAAAAAATTCGTCATTGGAACTGATATAAACTTGGTCAATTATCTAGAAGAGAACTCTATTCCTTCACTACCTGCTAAGGAAATACTCTTAGAGTTACAATTAGGATATAGACTAGGTGCCAACTAAAAAAAGGTGACTCAGAATCTGAATCACCTTTTTGGTATTTCTTGGTCTCTGATCTATTTTTCTAGAGGCCACATAAATTTATTCTTAAGCGAAGAGGACATATCCGTACTTCTTCTCTTGCCCTTGCCGCCTGATCTGCTTTTAGACTTGCTTCTTTCTTTGCCTTTGCCGGGTCCTTTACCTTGTCCATTTCCGGACTTAGGTGCTCCTCCTTCACTTCTAGGCTTTTCTGTGCGCTCTTTTGATTGAGGGTCATTAGACTTCACACCACTCTCTGCTCTACGGTCATGAGCCTTTGCTTTGGGTTTGTCGTTTCTAGGTTTATCATTTCTGCCACCTCGTCCACGACCACCACCTCTCTCTTCTTTATTCTTCTTCCTATTAGCAAAGAACTCTTGCTTACGCTTTTGCTTCTCTTTCTCCCATTCTTTTTTCTCTGCCTCCGTCATCGGCTTTTCTGTCTGAGGAAAGGGATGGTCTGCTATGACCGTTATTTTTGTCTTAGTCAGTTTCTCGATGTCCTTGACATATGCATTTTCTTCTGGCTCACAGAGTGCTATGGCATTGCCTTCTTCTCCCGCTCTACCCGATCTACCGATTCTATGCACATAGGTTTCTGGCATATTAGGTACCTCAAAGTTGATAACATATCTGAGCTTATCGATATCGATACCTCTTGCCGCTATATCAGTAGCAACTAATGTTTTCAACTTTCCATCTTTAAACATCTTAAGCGCCTTCTGACGTTGATTCTGAGCTTTATCACCGTGTATAGAAGAAGACTTGATATTTTGCTTGGTTAAGAATCGAGCAACTCTATCTGCCCCGTGCTTGGTACGGGTAAATATGAGCGCTTGTTCTATCTTATTGGATTCCAAGACATGCAGTAGCAAATCTTTCTTCAGCTTTCTATTGGTATAATAGATACTCTGCTGCACCGTCTCAGCTGTAGAACTCGGTGGCGTCACCTCCACTCTGACAGGGTCATTTAGTATCTTTTGAGAGAGGTCCTTGATGCTCTTTGGCATTGTAGCACTAAAGAATAGGGACTGTCTCTTTTCTGGCAGCAGCTCCAGAAGCTTTCTGATATCGTGGATAAAACCCATATCCAACATCCTATCTGCTTCATCTAGAACAAATAGCTTGACTGTCTCTATGGAGAGTAATCCTTGACCTATGAGGTCTAGGAGTCTTCCTGGCGTTGCAGTCAGTATATGAACTCCCTTTTTTAGTTCAGCCACTTGAGAGCCTTGCTTGACACCACCAAATATTACCGTTGACCGTATATTGGTGTGCTTACTATAGGCCTTTATATTTTCATCAATCTGTATAGCCAACTCTCTTGTCGGCGTAACAATCAATGACCTGATCACAGGTTTTCCAGTATTCTCTGCCTCTATGGCATTTATAAGCTGGATAATGGGGAGTGAAAAAGCTGCTGTTTTTCCCGTTCCTGTCTGAGCACAACCAAGAACATCCTTTCTATCAAGGACTAGTGGTATGGCTTTGGCTTGTATGGGGGTGGGTTCTACATATCCTTTCTCGTGCAGAGCTTTTAAAATGGGCTCTGCTATCTTCAAATCTTCAAATCTCATTATAAGTATATCATTAATCCTCCTGAAGTTGCGATTTTGATTAAATCAGTGTTCGGCTAGGAACGGAGGATATTATTCGTTAATAATGCCTCAAAGATACTGATAATTAAGGACAAGTGTTCAGGAAGTACATTTGCCACAAATAACTCATAACTAACTACTACTATTCAGCAGCAAAATACAATTAGCCTAGGTTTAACCTACTCAAATTAATCTATTGATTTTCAGATATTTATATACATATATTAATAAATGAAACGCAGCCAAAATACAACGTAAAACTTAATTATGGCTGCTATTCAACACTAGAGAATACAAGTTAACAGCAGCCATTTTGATGAATTATAGCTAGTTTTGGCTGCAGTTCAAAATACAAATATGTCAAAGGATCTAGTTGGCAGATTCTCCGAAAAAGAGAAGCTGACATCAGCACTTAGAAGTCATCGATCAGAACTAATCGCTGTCTATGGACGAAGGCGTATAGGCAAGACCTACTTGATAAGAGAATTTTACTCCGAGAATTTTGTCTTTAGTATCACAGGTCTACGAAGCGCGGTCAGATCTGATCAGATCGAAAATTTCCTGATAGAACTGGAGCAACACACAAGAGACTTCCAAAACGAAAAACCAGAGAATTGGCTACAAGCATTCAATTTACTCAAGCAATACTTACAGACGATCAGAAAATCAAAAAAAAAGAAAGTCATTTTCATTGATGAATTTCCGTGGATAGATACAATGCGTTCTGGGTTCTTACCCGCCTTCGAAAATTTCTGGAATACATACTGTACTTCTAGGAATGACCTCATCGTTGTTATATGTGGTTCAGCTGCTTCTTACATGATCAAAAAAATTATCAAAAACAAAGGAGGACTACACAACAGGCTTACACGAAAAATAAAACTAGAGCCCTTTTCTCTTAAAGAAGTCAAGGCATTTTTTACTTACAAGAATATTCATCTACCAGACATAGAAATTCTTAAGATCTATATGGCGCTAGGAGGCATTGCCGAATACCTAGAGCATATACAATCAGGAGACTCATCAGTAACCGCTATAGATAGAATCTGCTTTCAGAAAGGCGCACAACTGGAACATGAATTCGATGAAGTCTTCAAGTCTTTGTTTGACGAAGGCACCTACCACGAACAGATCATTCAAGCGCTGGCAAAAGGACCTAAAAAAGGAATGTCAAGAAACGGTATTCTATCATCAAAGAACCTTACCTCAGGAGGGCAATTCTCTAAGTCTCTAATGGAGCTCATAGAATCTGGATTTGTGGAAAAGCATCGAGCCTATCACAACAACAAAAAAACAACACTCTATAGAATCTTTGACGAGTTTAGTTTATTTCACTTACAATTTATCGAGCCCCACAAAGGAAATAGATGGACCCAACTATATACCAAAAAGGCCTATGAAAGTTGGTGTGGGTATGCTTTTGAGATGATCGGCTACAAGCATATAGAAAACATCAAAAGAGCTCTAAGGTGTGATCAGATAAATTCCAAAAACTATAGCTGGAGCAATGAGGCAGCACAAGTCGACCTTGTCATAGATCGAGATGACAACAATGTAAATCTTTGTGAATTCAAATTTTATAGTGACACCTTCGAGTTAGATGCAAAATATGCTGCAACCCTTCGCAAAAAAGAAACACAATACATAAAAACAACAAAGAGCAAGAAAGGCATCAACACAGTAATGCTCGCAACCTGGGGCATTACTGGAAAACACAGTATAGGCTTAGTCACAAAAAGCCTGACAATAGAATGCTTATTCAAATAATCACTGCAAGCCCTCTTTCAGCATCTTTATAAGACTATTAGAATCGCTCAACTCTACAAAAGGATACTCAATCCTACTCAAGAAAAGGCCATTGGGTAGAGCCGGTCGCTTATTGGCTAACTCTATTTCTTGATAAAGCAATTGACGAAATTTCTCCAATGAAATCTTTCTAGTCCCCACTTGAAGTAAAAAAGAAACACAGAGTCGCACCATACCTCTAAGAAATCGGTTACTCGTAATAGTAAAGCGCATCCTACCCTCCTGCTCATTAACAAAAAGCGCACAAGTAGAAATTTTGCAAAGGGTATTGTTATACAAATCTGGCTGCTTACACAAAGACCTGAAATCTTGAGTCTGCGATAAGAGTACCACAGCTTCTCGCATCAAATCAAAGTCTAATCGGAGATCATCATACAAAGAACTGTAGCGTACAAGAAAAGGATCTTTCTTCCAGTGGATAAAATAATCATAAGTCCGTTCGCTCGCATCATAACGACTATGTTGATCATCCGCCACTTCTAATACTTCATAGACGGCAATATCTTCAGGCAAGTTTTTATTGAGCAGAAACTTAAGATCCAAGGTTAGCGTTTCATCTAATTCAATATGCAACACATATTGGCTCGAGTGTACACCGGCATCTGTGCGCCCACAACCATACGCCGTCACCTCCTTCTTGAAAATTAAGGCCAGCTTATCCTCTACAATCTGCTGGACAGTACTGGCTGTGTTCTCTTGCCGCTGCCAGCCACTATAATTGGTGCCTTGATAGGCCATATGTATAAAGTACCGCAAATCAACAATTGAATTAAGTAATCCCTGCTAACATATCACAAAGGAAGACCAATGACAAATGCTGCCCTCGACAATAAAGCATAAAAAAAGCCGAGCCAAATAGCTCGACTTTATTTACTTCAATCATTATTATTTCTTAGCGCACTTCCTTGGCTGGCGTCTTAGGATGTATATCTCCCCAATTGCTCAGTTGTTCTAATACATTTTTAATTGCTGCCTCTAATTGGGTATCTTTCCCTTTGGCGAGTGCAGAGTGATCTTCTTTGACCTCGATATCAGGTTCTACGCCGTGCCCCTCTGCAAACCACTTTCCTTCTGGATCAAACATCCTGAACGTCGGAACCGTCACACTCCCGCCATCTATAAGATTAGGAGCACCAGATATACCGATGACACCTCCCCAAGTCCTAGTGCCGATAAGAGGTCCTAGTTCCGATTTTCTAAAATAATCTGGAAAAGCATCTCCTCCTGACCCACTCCATCCATTGATCAGCATTGCTTTAGGACCGAAATGCCCAACAGGTGGCCACTGCCAATTCTCTCCATCTCTTACTGCAAAATAGGCCAAAGGCTTTCTATTCAGCAGCTCGACAAATCTATCAGGTATCTGACCACCGTTATTCCATCTCTCATCTATAATTAATCCTTCTTTGTGCCACTGCCCATAAAACATCTTAGTTAATTCATACTGCCCATCGAAGCCTGTACTTGGCACATAGATATAGCCTATTTTACCATCAGACATTTCATCGACCATTTTTCTATTAGACTCTATCCATTCGAGATTTCTGAGTCTAGTTTCTGATCTTAACGGAGTAACAAGTACCGTTTCTGCACCAGTCATACTAGCACTAGAATTTATTGTCAACTCTACAGTCTTACCCGCCATCCCTGCTAGAGCCATATAGGGATCTTGGTACTCCGTCATCGGGACACCATTGACCGCTAATACAAAATCGCCTTCGCTTACGTCTACACCTGGCAAATCAAGTGGTGATCGGACTTCATTATCCCAGTCTGCACCGCGGACGATGCGTTTTATTTTATAAGCACCATTAACTTCCTCCCAATCCACACCGAGGTAACCGACATTTTTTCTAGAAGCAAAATCTGAATCTCCACCGCCTCTATAGGTATGTGAAGCATTGAGCTCACCTATAAGCTCACCTATGATGTAGTTAAGATCCCATCTAGACATAGCTTGTTCTACAAGTGGGGCATAACGTTCTTTCATTCCATCCCAGTCTACGCCATGCATTTCTTTATCATAGAAGAAATCCCTTTCAAATCTCCAGACGTCATTGAAGATTTGCTTCCACTCTTCTCGAGGATTTATCTTAGCAACCATCTCATTGAGTGCTAATCTATCCTCAATAGATTGATCAGCTGCAACATCGATAATAGCGATAGATTCACCTTGATTAACGATAAGATGCTCTCCTTTTGCACTCAACTCAAAGCTCCATGCATCGCTGATTATAGTCTTAGATTCCTGCTCTTCTATATCATAGTACTTGACTTCTGCATTTCTAGAGTCACTTCCAGCACGCGGCCACTGTTGATAAATAATTTTGCCCTTACTCGCAGCAATGCCACCTATATTACCTAAAGACTTGAGAACCTCTAATCGTCTCTCCATACCTTCAAAATCAATTTTGACTGGCTCCACTTTATCTTCTTCCGTATCTTCTTCGGCGTCTTTATCTTTTTTCTTTCCGAATAATCCCTTTTTCTTTTTCTCCTTACTTTCTTCAGGAGCTTCTACTTCTTCCTCTTCCATTTCTACAGTATCATTCTTCGGTGCATTGATAGAAGGCACATCTTTTCTAAGCGTAATTGCAGCCAATTGGGTCGAATTAGGATAGACCCACGTATTATCAAAATCACTGTAGATAGGATTTAGATCTCGATTTGTAGTGAGGAATAAATACTTCCCTTCTGGATCGAAAGTAGGTTGTCCATCGTTATAAAAACCACTTGTGATCTTGTGCTTCTTTTTGCTCACTCTATCATAGATGTAGACAGACTTGTTCTTATTATCTCCCCCTTTTACATAAGCAATCCATTGGCTATCTGAAGACCAACTGACTTCAAATCCTCTCAGCCCTCCTTCAAATAGATCAATATCTTGATCAATTTTTGTTGTCGCACCTGAACGTACATCTGTCACATAAAAGGTCATCGTATTGTCAACAAATACAACATACTTGCTATCTGGAGACCAGTACAGATTGTACCTATATCCAGGACCAAGATTGGTAACTGTTTTTTCTTTTCCACTCTTTATATCTTTTAGCGTCAACTCATACTCCCCTGATCGATCGCTGAAATAAGCAATAGATCGCCCATCAGGTGACCAAGCAGGAAAGCGCTCTGCAAACTCAGAAGATCTTGTCTCATTTTTGACGAAGCCTTTTTCTTTAGGCAGGGTAAATATTTCACCTCTTGCAGACAATAGGGCTCTATTACCGTCTGGAGACACATGGTAGAAATCAATGTTGTCAGAGACATTTTTTTCTACAGACTTTATCCGTGTAAAATCACCTACTGCATTAATTTTTATCTCTTTTGATTGAGATGTTTTGAGGTTCATAACATACAGCTTTCCAGCTGCTTCGTAGACCAAATCAGAAGGACCAATAGATGGATAGTGCACATCATAATCTGTAAAGGTCGTCAACTGCTTGTGCTGCTTAGTACCAGTGTCATACATCCATATATTGTGGCGCAGAGCAGGACCTTTATCCGAGAGGTAGTACAATTTGTCACCGTGCCACATAGGTACTTCATCATTAGCATCATTGTTGGTGATGTTTTCAGATTCTAGCGTATTTAAGTCTATGATTGTAATATCTGGAGCCGTACCACCTCTATATCTTTTCCAATTTCTAAAGACGCGAGACTTATCTGTGAAGGCCATCTTATTACCATCTGCGGAGAGACCTGCATTGGCACCCAATTCTATAGGGTATTTATCAGGCAATCCTCCTTTGACTGAGATTTTGTAAAATTGAGCCCACCTTTGCTTTCCACTTTCAGCAGAGCTAGCGTAAAGCAAATGCTCACCGTCCGGCGTCCAATCCATCAATGATTCTGTCATTCCGTGTCCTGTAACACGATAAGGTACACCTCCAGATATCGACAGTGTATAGATGTCTGTATTGCCATCATAGTTGGCTTGATAAGCTAAGGTCTTTCCATCTGGAGAAAACTTTGGTGTGGTCTCCCTACCTACTGGAGATATGAGCCTATGTGCATCGCCGCCATTCTTATCAACCAACCATAAGTCATCACCATAAGTGAAGCAGATGTGGTCTTCTGAAATGTCTGGGTACTGAATAAGCTGGGCACTTACTTGAGCTGAAAGTGTCGATTCAAACAAGAAAAGTGTAAGAATTATGGACAAGGTCGTTTTCATAAATTACTTGGTTGATTTAATAAGATTATGAAAATAACGAAAGTCTATAGTATGCAGAGTCTAACTTGACCAAATGGGATATTACCTAGACCAAAAAAGTCGTCAACTCGTACAAGAAGGAGTTTACTTTACAATTTCGACGATTAGTTGATGCGTTTTGAATAATTTACTTCGAGATTTAGCCTCATTAGCATCATTTTTGTCATATGAAACCCGTTCAGTCTCAGATGAATATAGGCGTAGACACACTTAGAATGACTATAAAATGAGCGACAAGACTAGATACAGCGACGAAGAACTTATAGAGTTTGACCAGTTACTAGATGTAAAGATTGCTAAGGCACAAGAGCAACTGGATTACTACTTAGCCCAAATAAAGCTAAAAGCAGATTCTGACGATTCCAAACTTAAGGGACTAGATGATGCTGCAGGTTCTCAGCAAGTCGAACAAGATCAAATTCGAGCTGCTCGACAAACGAAGATGCTCAAACACTTAGATAATGCTAAATTGCGCATCAAAAACAAGGTATACGGCATCTGTAGAGAGTCAGGAACGTTGATTTCCAAAGAAAGACTCAAAGCAGTACCTCATGCAACTTTGAGCATAAAGGCTAAACAAGCAAAACTGAAGTAAAAGAAAGTGAAGAAGTCAGGTTGGATTATAGGTGTTATTATTCTTGTTCTTGTAATAGATCAAGCACTTAAGATATACATCAAAATGACCTACCCTATCCAAGGGGGGTTCAAAATATTTGGTCTTAACTGGGCGAGAATTCACTTTGTAGAAAATCCAGGAATGGCCTTTGGATTGAGCTTCGGAGGGATGACAGGCAAGTACATCCTGAGCATCTTTAGAATTTTTATGGTTGGGTTTCTGACATATATCCTAAAAGGCATCATTGATCAAAAAGCATCGAAAGGACTTCAATTCAGCTTTGCGTTGATTATTGCAGGTGCAATCGGTAATATTTTAGACAGTGCCTTTTATGGATTAATATTCGAAGAAAGCAGCTTTCATCGTGGCAACATTGCCGCTATCTTTCCTGAAGCGGGAGGTTACGCCAAATTCTTGCAGGGCAAGGTTGTAGATATGTTCTATTTCCCGATGATTAATTCTACATACCCAGACTGGTTTCCTTATGTAGGTGGGGATCGTTTCACTTTTTTCCGACCTGTATTTAATGTTGCAGACTCCGCTATTTCTGTAGGGGTTACATTGATCTTACTCTTCCACAGATCCTTCTTTTTGGCAGAAGACAAGAAAAAGGAAGAAATAACTACACCAGAGGTTGATGGAGTGAGCTCTGAGATCAGCTCTTAGACATTCTAATCAACTAAAAAACTCCCACAATCATCTTGTCAATTAGGCGTGTATCGCTCTGAGAATGTTATAGCTTTTCTGACTTCAGATTTGCTTATTACTAGGTAGAAACAATAGATATAAACTAAAAATGCTCCTACAGAAAGCTATCTGCAGGAGCATAATTTTTTCTTTTCTTCTCTTCAGTTGCCTAAAAAAAAGAGCATTCAATTGGGGCTTAATTGACCATTTGGGGGCTAATTCAGACCTTTTTCTCTAGTGCCAAGAAGTTATTGACAGCTCTTTCCGCCTTCTGGAGTATCGGATAATTGATGTCATAGTGTACGTATTTGCCATCTTTCTTAGCATTAACAACTCCCGCTAATCGCAACAACCTGAGGTGCTGCGACGTCACTGACTGCTCTATCTTAAGGGTGTGATAGATCTTGTTGACATTTATAATGCCTTGAGAATCAATGAATTCGAGAATTTTCAATCTGAGGGGATGGGCTAATGCTTTTATGAGTGCGGCTGAATACTGAAGTTTCTCATTATTAAACCTGACCTGCGTCTTATTCATTAGAACCTGTAGTTTTCTTAAAAGTAGTGTTGTAGTAGACCTAGGCAACAAATATGCGCATAACTTTTGGTTTATGGAAGAAATATTAAGAAAATATTTAATCTGTTAAACTATAGCTACCAGAGATATACATATGAAAAAAGATGTTAATCTATGCAGATTAACATCTTTCAAATCATAATAAATTACCCTGTAAGAAATTTATTTATTTCATTCTCTGGTTTTGGGAAGACTTAACTACCCTGCTAGGTCTTCTACAAGCTTGCTGATTTGATTCAGCCTGTCTTTATCTAACGAGTAGTAGATAAATTTTCCTTGTCTTTCAGTTAGAACAACTCCTGCTCTACGTAATATCGCTAAATGTTGCGATGCTACTGACTGCTCCAATCTCAACTTAATGTAGATATCGGTAACGGTCATCGTTTGATTGTTTTCTAGGAGGTCTATTATTCTTTGTCTGAGTTTGTGGTTAACCGCTCTCAGGACTAAAACCGCCTTACGTAAGTCTGCGTAGTCTAATTGAATTTCACTGCCGCCCTTCTTTAGCGTAACAGTTTCGTTCTTTTTATTTCTCATAGGTAAGTTTTATAAGTTGATTTCAATTACATACGGGTTAATGCCAAAACTGTACCAAAACTTTAATAGTACAGAAACACAAAACCGTATTTCGTTGATTATCAAGCACATACCATACCGTAAATGCTAAAAAGAGTCAGATAGTTGCTAAAAAAGGGGCTTTTTACTTTTCGTAATATTTGGAGGCTTGAGATAGAAAGGGACGTAGTAGGCCACATCTTCGAAGTCCTGCTCTTGGAATCGAACCTCCGCTAGAGGTGCCATATACTGAGCAAGAGCGACTTCCTCCACTATCTGCCAACTTTCAGACTGAGGAAATTCCTTCATCTTGAATGCCCCATCACCGCAGAAAACAACCTGCTTAGCCATAAGCATCTCAAAAGAGCCCGTATCTAAGATCAGATTATTGGTTTCTTGAATGGGCTGTAGGGAGCTATCATAGATGTTATAATATACCTCCATCCTACGGGCATCTATCATAGGGACGATATATTCTTTCCCTATGTACAGCTGTGCCTGAGCAATAATGGTAAGGGTAGGTACGGCGATGAGCTTGAGATGGCTACCATAACATAGTCCCTTAGCACAGGAAGCCCCAACTCTTAAGCCAGTATAAGACCCAGGACCTTGGCTGACAGCTACAGCATCTAGATCCTTGAGTGATAGCTGGACTTCTTCTAGAGCCTCTTGGATAAGCAGAGTGACCATTTTACTGTGTTTCCACTCGCCACCAGCAGACCGCTGCACTATGGAAACACCATCTTTAGCAATAGCGACAGTACAGGCTTTGGCAGAGGTTTCTAGACAGAGTATTAAGGCCAAGAGGTAGATTTTTAGCACCAAAATAAAGCATCCCAAACAAAAAGGGCCTCCTAAGTAGGAAGCCCTTTCAATTCTTTTTCTTACAATCTGCTTATTTACCTAAAATTGACTTGTATCTCGCTGGATCATTGAGTAAAGCCACTGCTTCATCGATCTCCGTATCATTATCCAATCTTTGGAAATACTTTCCTTTCTGGAAGTGATTTCTTGTCGCTATTTGTTGCTCTATATAAGAGATAATCTCAGCCTTATGAGTCTCCATAGCCATTGCCTGCTCTTGATCTATACGCTTCTCCAAGCCCTCTACTTCACTTAAGAGAGTCAGTTGTTTATCTTTTTTAAGGTTGGTCTTAAGTTCTTCTATCAACTTATTGTTTTTAGACTCGAACTCGAAATCTGACTGCTTTACGAAGGCCTCGAAAGCAGCATAATCCTTAAAGTCTATCGATGAAGGCTCCTCCTCTTCTGTAGCAAAGTTATCTGCTATGGTATTGATGTACTGGAAGATGATGTGCTGGTCATCCAATTGCTTGAGGATATCTGGCATCCCTAGGTTTTCCAAAAACACATCTGGCGTAACGCCTCCACCATCAAGCACTGTACGACCGCCTGCAGTCTTGAACTTAGAGCGCTCTGCATCTGGGATATCCACAGGCTCACCGTCTTCATACTTGACTGATTGTATACATCTACCTGAAGGGATATAATACTTGGATGTTGTCACCTTGACACGAGAGTTATAGCCTACCTCCATTGTATTCTGGACCAAGCCTTTACCATAACTGCGCTGGCCCATCACTACTCCACGGTCCAAATCTTGAATAACACCAGAAACGATCTCTGAAGCTGAAGCAGAACGCTTATTAATCAATACAACTAAAGGCAACTCCAGATCAAGTGGCGTACCTCTCGTCTTATAACTCACGTCTCTATCGCTGACTTTGGATCGGACACTTACGACCTCTAGATTGGTGTCTACAAATATGTTTGAGATATTAATAGCCTCCTTGAGAAGTCCTCCCCCATTGTTCCTCAGATCAAGTACGACACCTTTAAGACCTGGATTTTCATCCTTCATTGTCTTGATGGCTTTACGGATATTCTTTCCTGCATTGGCTGTGAACGTGGTCAATACCACATAGCCTATACCCTCACTGACAAGACCCGAATATGGCACATTCGGTATACTCACTTGTGACCTTTCTAGATCCACGTCAAAGGTTTTACCGTTTCTATCGATAGCCAATTGGACTTTGGTACCTGGCACACCTCTTAGTATCTGATTCATATCCTCAGTCGATTGACCTTTAGTAGAACGTCCTTGGATCTTGACTATTTTATCTCCTGCCTTGAGTCCGGCTTTGACCACAGGACTGTTTTCATAAGGTTCTACGATGGTGACATAGTCTCCGACCTTCTTGACAACAGCGCCGATGCCCTGATACTTACCGTCGGTACTTATTCTATAACTCGCCACTTGTGCCTCCGAAATATAGTTGGTATAGGGATCTAGCGAGGAGACCATAGCATCTATACCCGTTCTCATCAACTCAGAAGGGTCTAGATCATCGACATAGTTCTTGTTGAGCTCTTTATAGACATTGACAAAGATCTCGATGTTCTTAGCTATTTCGTAGAGCCTGTCATTGTTGGCTGTAGTCGCAGCAATACTGATAATCATCACGGCCAGAACCGCCAATTTTGTAATACTAATACGCATTTATGTGTTTTTACAGATTTATAACGCTGTAGGAGGTCTATTAAGTTTACAGGATAGGCACGAAAGGGACAAAGGTATTCCTATTGTTCCATCAAAAAAAGAGGCCCAACCACTGGCTGGACCTCTTTCGTCACACTAAATAATCAAATCAGTTAAAATACACTCTAATCTTATATGTTGGTTTTCGCTATCTGTATGGCAATGGCCAAGAGGATAATACCAAAGACCTTTCTCAATGTTGTCGCTACTTGTGGGCTCATCTTTGCCGACATCCAATCTATGGATTGTAGAATAGCGAAGATGATCACCCCATTAATACAGATCCCCGCTAGAATACTCATTGTCTCAAACTCGGCCTTCAATGATATAATCGTCGTCAATGTCCCAGCTCCTGCCAACAGTGGGAAGGCTATAGGCACGATGCTTCCAGAAGTCTGCTCACCTGGCTCTTCCTTAAAGAACCTGATACCTAATATCATCTCAAGTCCAATGAAGAACATAACCAGTGAGCCTGCTAAGGCAAAAGAGCTGATCTCGATGCCAAACAAACCCAGTATCGAGGCACCAAAAAACAAGAATGCGATCATAATCATAAGCGCAAATCCTGTAACCACAGATGGCTTAAACTCTACACCTTCTTTTCTCATCGTGATGAGGACTGGAATATTACCCAGCATATCAATCACTGAAAACAATATGACTGAAACTGAAAGTATTGCTGTCATAACGTATCCTATTTTTTCATTTTAAAATAAAATCACCATATACTTTCTAAAGGAGCTTTCCAGGTCTCTTTTCCCTAAATTTTGGGATAATTAATGCATATGGTATACAATCAATTATGACTCAAAATAACATCCAATAATCCATAATTACTTGTTAATGAATCATACTAAGTCATATGTGCTTTCAAATACTTATTTTTAAGTCATTATTAAAATTAACTTAGAGTAAGCATATGTTAGATTTGAAACTTGACGCATTTGACAAGCGAATCATAGAGGAATTGACAAAAGATGCGAGAGTACCCTTAGTGCAGCTGGCCAAAAAATTAAAGGTTTCCAATACCCTTGTCCACCAAAGAATCAAGAAACTCAAAGAGAGTGGCTTGCTCCAATCCGCCAACTATAGACTAGATGCTTGGAAGCTCGGCTATAAGACAGCAGCCTACACGCAGATTATGCTCACCACCGCCAAGGAGCTCAAAAATGTGGAGCAGATCCTCGAAAAAATTCCAGAAATCGTAGAATGCGTTAACATCTCTGGTCGTTATGCCCTTATGGTCAAGATATTCGCTTATAACAACAGGCATCTCAGGGACATCATCTATGAGAAGATCCAACCTATAGAAGCTGTAGAAGGGACCAATACGACGATTTCCTTTGAGACGGCATTCAGCAGAAATGTGCCTATCGAGGTAGAAATAGATGAAACTAACTAGTGCAAGCCTATGACGGATCTAGAACTCATCATAAAGGAACTTGAGGAGCGCATCGAGA
>CALBWK010000201.1 GCA_937969415.1 uncultured Saprospiraceae bacterium
ATTGATTTTCCAGCAGATTGGGAACAACGTGCAGAAGAGTTTGGCTTTGAGACAATCTATGAGCTCTATGATTTTTTTGTGGATGATCTTGTCCACAAGTCTATCGTAGATGAGTTACGTGCCGAGTTTCCTTCTACAAAAATCTTCACTATACCCACAGGAAGAGTAAGCAACAGCCTAGATCTGATGCATAAGAATGGCGCATTGCTAGATGATATCACAAGATTTGGTCCAGTAGAATCAGCACTGTTTACAGATACTAAAGGACATCAGGGAAATATTATCAGAGAGGCTGGTGGACTCTTATGGCTGGAGAGTATTTACAATGTAGACCTTAGCAGCTTCGCATATGATACAGGATTTGAGACAGACTTACATGCCCTTGCACAAGAGGTATCGAATAATCACGATCCCAACTACAGTCTTTGTTTTGAATCAAGTAATAAGCCAGAAGTCAGATGTGACAGCACCTATGCTGCCATAGTGGAGTCAGATATCACTTATGCAGAAGGCCTCAGTCACGATGGCACCAGTCCTTCTACTTTTGCGATTCCATTGAAGTTAGATGTCTATACCCCGGACAATGACCTAGAGAATAGACCTGTCTATATGTTTGTGCATGGTGGTGCCTTTAGTGGCGGAACAAAAACTCAAGCAGCGATCCTTACTCAAGCAAACTACTTTGCCTCTAGAGGTTGGGTTTTTGTTTCTATAGATTATAGATTGACAGGAGATTTAGGTTCCATATTTACCGGTATCGTACCGGATGAATGGTTAGACGCCGCAAGTCTGACAACCCAAGCTAGACAACTTATGGCCATGTATACCGCTCAGCGAGATTCTAAAGCGGCCATGCGATGGATAGTTGCCAATGCAGACAACTACAACATCAATGTCGATTATATTACAGTGGGTGGTGGCTCAGCTGGAGCAACTACAGCCGTTGCCTTAGGCATATCAGACCAAGATGTTTTCAGAGACGAGATCAGTCTGACTGATGACCCTACACTGGCGACAACCCATCTTGATCAAACGTATGAAATAAAAAGTATTGTAGATTTTTGGGGATCCAATACTGCGCTAGACGTACATGAACTCATATATGGTACACATCATTTTGACAGCAATGATCCTCCGTTATTCATAGCGCATGGCACTGAGGATCCCACTGTGTTTTTTAGCGAAGCAGAAGAACTCGTTCAGCTCTATGATTCTACTGGCGTACATGTAGAACTCAATACGCTGGTCGGCCGTGGACATGGTCCCTGGGGTGCTACATTGGATGGTAAGAGTTTATCAGATCTGTCTTTTGATTTTCTGGTAGAGCAACAAGGATTGATTGTAGCAGATTGTGGTAATATCATCGACCAAGATGGAGATGGTTTTTCTTCTGATGTAGATTGTAATGACAATGACCCTAGTATCAATCCTAATGCAACAGAGATACCTGACAATGGCATAGATGAAAATTGTGACGGCCTTGATCAGACGACGACCTTACAGCCAGAAGTAAAATGTGATAGCACCTACGGCGTAATTGTAGAGTCAGATATCATCTATGCACAACCTTTATTACTAGACCTCTATGTGCCAGATAACAATTCTGACAATAAACCAGTTTTCATGTTCATTCACGGAGGAGGATTTACAGGAGGCACTAAAACTAATCCAGATTTCATAAGAATGGGGAACTACTTTGCCTCCAGAGGATGGGTTTTTGCGTCAGTAGATTATAGAACTACAGAAGAATTGCTGGGCAACAATTTTACTGGAATTGCTCCACAAGAATGGATCGACTTCGTGCTTCAGAATGCAACTACACCTAATGATGCGAAAACGGGCATTGCGATGTATGCTGCCCAAAGAGATAACAAAGCAGCTCTTCGCTGGCTCATGGCCAACGCAGATACCTATAACATCAACAAAGATTTTGTCACTGTAGGTGGTGCTTCCGCAGGTGCCATAACGACGATTGCCTTAGGCATTTCCAATCAAGAAGACTTTAGAGACGAAATGTCCCTAACTGATGATCCTACATTGGCCACCACCAACCTTGACCAGACTTATGAGGTGCAAAGTTTGGTCGACTTCTGGGGTAGTAATGCAAAATTGGATTTGTTTGAAGCTGTCTATGGAGAAGAGCGATATGATGATCAAGACCCTGAATTATTCATAATACATGGAACAGAAGATCCCGCGGTACTATTCAGCGAGGCAGAAGAAATGGTACAGATATATGATTCTACAGGTGTGCATGTCGAACTCGTTACTTTAGAAGGTCGAGGACACGGGCCATGGGATGCGACAGTAGATGGAAAGAGTTTGTTTGATTTGTCTTTTGATTTTCTAGTAGAGCAACAAGGATTGATAATGAGTGCAGATTGTGAGGATGTAGATGGTGAAGACGCAGACGGTGATGGCTTCACTAATGAAACAGACTGCAATGACAACGATCCTGACATCTATCCAGGTGCAACAGAAATCTGTAACAATATAGACGACAATTGCGATGGACAAATAGATGAGGGAATGGCTCTAGCAAGTTATTTTCTAGATGCGGATGGAGATGGTTTTGGAGACCCTGCAGTTTTTATAACTGACTGTGCTCAGCCCGCAGGCTATGTCATTTCTAGTACCGACTGTGATGACAGCAATCCAGCTATCAATCCTATGGCAACAGATCTACCTGACAATGGCATAGATGAAGATTGTAATGGCGCGGATGCAACAGACTTTGTGGATAATGACGGTGATGGCTTCACTAATGAAACAGACTGCAATGATAATGATCCTAATATCTATCCAGGAGCAACAGAGATCTGCAATGACATAGACGACAATTGCGATGGACAAACAGATGAAGGATTGGCTCTAGCAAGTTATTTTCTAGATGCGGATGGAGATGGCTTTGGAGACCCTGCAGTTTTTGTGACAGATTGTGCTCTGCCCGCAGGCTATGTCATTGCTAGTACAGACTGTGATGACAGTAATCCAGCTATCAATCCTATGGCAACAGATCTACCTGACAATGGCATAGACGAAGATTGTAATGGCGCGGATGCAACAGACTTTGTGGATAATGACGGTGATGGCTTTACTAATGAAACAGACTGCAATGACAATGATCCTGATATTTATCCGGGAGCAACAGAGATCTGCAATGACATAGACGACAATTGCGATGGACAAACAGATGAGGATCTGACCTTCATAACTTACTTTGCAGACGAGGACAGTGATGGCTTTGGAAACCCTATCTCTTTCATGGAATCTTGCGAGCAGTCTATAGCGGGCTTTGTAACGAATGCGGAAGATTGCGATGATACTAACCCTGATGTAAACCCTAATCAGACAGAAGAACCATACAACGGAAAAGATGATGACTGTAATCCTGCGACTCTAGATGATGATTTAGATCAAGATGGATTTGCACTGGTAGATGATTGTGATGATGACAATCTTAATATCAATCCTAATGCAGATGAAATCCCAAACAATGGGATAGACGAAGACTGCGATGGGATGGATCTAGTTTCAGCTACGCATGAGCTTGCGGATGCTATTGTGAATGTTTATCCAAATCCTGCAATCGATGTGATTAATATCACAATTGAAGGACAATTGGATTACCGTACTAACCTATACACTTTAGAAGGGAAAATGATAAACACCTCTAGCAATTCGAATGTATTGATAGTTAAAGGACTCCAAACAGGTATTTATTTATTGGAAATTATTGATCAAAATTCTGGTCAGAAAATAATAGAAAGAATTATTATCGGGAACTAAATTATTAGGGTATAACCATAGAAACCAATAGAGATTATAGAGGTGCCCTTTCTGTGCTCATATGATGTGACTTACATCTCTTTTGTCGACATTTGTATGTTGAAACATATAACGTATGCCCGCCCCCAACAAAAACCAAAAGTTTCCACTCAAGAATTACAACAGACTATGCTTTCTTAAAAACATCATCAAGAATCCTAACATACTGGTTGGGGATTACACCTATTATGATGATTTTGATGACGTGGAGAACTTCGAGAAAAATGTCAAGTATCATTTTGACTTTATAGGAGATAAATTAATCATAGGAAAATTCTGTATGATTGCCTCAGGTGTCACCTTCATCATGAATGGCGGCAATCACCTGAGTGAAGCGCTGACGAGTTATCCGTTTGCCATCTTTGGCGAGGATTGGTCTGCAGCTATGGAAGGAAAAGAATATCCCTCCAAAGGAGACACAATAGTAGGGAATGACGTATGGGTAGGCAGTGGAGCCACGATAATGCCTGGTGTCACCATTGGTGATGGTGCCATCATAGCAACAAAAGCAGTAGTCACTAAAGATGTAGCCCCTTACACCATAGTAGGTGGTCATCCCGCTCAAGAGATACGAAAGAGATTTCCCGAAAGCACTGTTAATAAGTTACTTGAATTGCGTTGGTGGGATTGGCCAATAGACAAGATCACAAAGAATGTACAACAGCTTACTGGAACAAGTATCAGTAAACTTATTCTCTAATATAACTATTGTTTTTATTCAAGAGCTAATATCTATCTCCATTATACAGTCTACCTTCACCCCTGGAATATGTACTGAACTATCTATAAAAACAGCAAATAACCTCTCATTGAATATTTATTATGTACAACCTCGGTAAGTAGATATTTACAAAACAAAGTAAAGTCAATTTATAGTATTCTATCTTTCCAAAAGAAGATATACTACTTTTACTCATAAGACATATCTAAGAATAACGCAATTGGACAAACAAAACAACAGGCTTGACCAACTCATAAAAGACTACCGTTCTATACATATAGGTAAAAAGAGAGCGAGGGCCCTTAAGGCGCAACTTGTAATCGAGAAAAATCATCTTACTGACCTAGAAGCTAGAGTTGAAAAAGAGTACTTAGATATCAAAATACTTGAAGAGTCTAGTCTCCGTACTCTGTTTCATTCTATACTACAAAGTCAAGACAAAGAACTAGAAATAGAGAGACAAGAATACTTGATGGCCGTATTGAGACACAAAGAATGTGAAAAAGTTATCGAGCTGATAGAATACGAACTTGACATCTTAACGCTGAAATCCGAAGACGAAAAAGTAATCTTATCTGCACTGGAGCACGAATTAGCAAAACAAGATGAAGGAGAGTTGTATGATAAATCTATTTACCTTCCCACTATAAAGACTCTGAATATTCAACTCAAAAATCTATTAGAATTTCAAGTAGAAGTATTCGAAGCCTTGGAGGCTACTAAGTTTTCAAAAAAGTTGTTTCGCGAAATGCTTAAGCATCTTATGTCAGCCAAAGAAAATGAAAACTGGGGAGTATATTATGCAGAGATTAAAAAAGCTAAAGAGAGGCACAAGAGTCATCTTGATCAAGCACATGGTTATGTGCCTGCAATAAGAAAGTCTTTTATTATTCTTAATGCCGAATTAATAGACATTAGTAAACAAAAGAAACTCTTTGCGCGAACTGAAGTAATAGTCCGTAGTTTTAATATTGAATATTTTCAAAGTCTTATTGTAGACTGGATTTCATCAACTGATTTAGAAAAGACACTTTTCTCGATAGAATCTAGTTATGGAATCATTTCAAAACTTGAAATAAATCTCAGAAAAATGACCAAAAACTGTGAAACAGAGATAAAAATTCAAAAAGAAAGGAGGGCAGCACTTATTGACAAAATGCTTAACAGCTGATATTGTACTACTAATATTGCACAAATATAGATTGAAGGGTGTTTTCCGCTCCAACACTGTCCTTACACACGATGAGCACCCTACCCTCTCGGCATCAACGTCCGCGGATACACCACCACACTTTCATCTCCATTTTTACCTACGGCAGATACACCAAAGAGGTAATTGTCAATAATAATGTTCTCTAAGGTGACTTGTGTATCGTTGCGTACCCATCGGCTATACTGCCACTGAGGTGCAGTCGTATCTCGCCAGTACACTCTATAACCCAACAAATTAGGATCATCAACAGGATCCCACTTGAGTGTTGTACTCGGTTTTACAACACCACCAATCATCACAAAGGGTGGTGGCATTGGTGCCCACGCCAATCCCGCTAGACAAATCACATTGACAGCGGTCAATTTTGCTGCATAGTCGAAATCTACACCAGACAACACATCGCCATACGCAATGCCATCCTCTTCTCTAATATCTTGGTGCTGTCGGTTATAGTTTTCATGGGTTTCCATAATTCTGACTCCAGGAAAGCCGGCATCATTGAATGGTCGGTGGTGCCCTCCCCTACCAAATCTATCCAACCTGTATATCATCGTCGCCTTGAGATTGGTCATATACTGACTTGTCATCTTATCGACGTAGCGGGCCAGTTGTCGCGAAGGGCCATCTACTTCACCTCCATAGAAGCGATTCCATATCTGCTGTTGCTCTGTCGGCTTAGGGGGCCCCGGCTGTGAGAATACTCTGAACGATGAATTATCTATCACACCATCGACACCTTCGATATTACCGATCATATCATTATTAAGCACTGCAGCAATATCCCATCCCCACTCCTGTGCATCAGCCGCCAGAAACTTTCCGCCGAACAAGCCCTGTTCCTCTCCAGACAGCCCTGCAAAAACGATACTACTACCAAACTCGTATTGACTCAGCACACGAGCCGCCTCGATAACACCTGCCATTCCAGAAGCATTGTCATTGGCGCCTGGCGAATCATCTGTAGCATTTAGGGGATCAGAAATTCTACTATCGATATCGCCGCTCATCACAACATAGCGTTCGGGATGAACAGTCCCTTTCTTGATAGCAATAACATTGACAATCCAAGTGTCTTCAGGGATTCTTCGTGACTCCCCCGCCTTGACCAACCCTCGATGGTACTTGACCTCTAGACAACCACCACAGTCTGCAGATATCTTATCGAATTCTGCCTTGATCCATCTCCGTGCAGCACCTATACCACGCGTCTCAGAAATTGTATCTGATAAGGTATGCCGTGTTCCAAATTCTGCTAAACGTGTGACATCTGCACCGATACGATCAGCGTTGACTGCATCAATGAGATCGTACATACGTGCATCCTCCATAAGAGGCGCTTGTGCCATAGCACCATAAGCTATCATCAAGAGTAGTGTAAAAAGAAGGGTCTTCATAAGTAGAAATTTTCTTTGGTTGACCCAAGATACTAATTGCTACTCCATAGATTCATAATTCTCAACAGAAAAGGCTGGAACGCAGAGGCATAGAAATACTAAGTCCTCGTCACCTACATTGGTAATGCGCTGAGGTGTATTGGCTGGTATCTTGATGATGGAGTGGGGCAGCATTTCTTGCTCTAGGTCTTCTCCTATCTGTGCGAGGCCCTTACCAGAGAGAATATAATAGCATTCTGAAGTATCCTTGAGTCTGTGCCAAGCAGTAGTAACGCCTGGCTCTACACGAGCCCGAGCAACAGATTGGCTGCGATCAGCGGGTAGGTTGAGTAACTCGATAATATGACAGCGTTCGTCCGTTTCGAATTCTTGATGTTCGTTGGTTTCTGAATAATAGGTTTCAGATGGCTTATCCATAGTAAAAGATAAATTATTGTTTACTATGAAGATACAAATCCTTACCAAAAAGTCTACCTGGCTTTATGCAGCATGACTTATTGCGCCCATCTTCAATAGCTCCAACTCCAAATAAAACCTATCCACCAGTCTATCCCAACTGAGATCAGAGGTATATCGTATCCCTGCAGATACTACAGCTTTATAATGTGCAGGATATTGAAGCAATAACGCTACTTTCTCTAGATAAGCACTCGCTGCATAAGGACTGACGACATAGCCATTGATACCATTAGTGACAAAACTCTTAGAGCCTCCCCCATTGGCGACAACACAAGGCAGACCACAAGCCATAGCCTCGACGACAACATTACCATAAGTCTCACTGACAGAAGGAAACACAAAGACATCTGCGGAAGCATAAAGCGCAGCCAACTCCTCTTGCGGTCGCTTCCCTAAAAAATAAACCCTCGGCATCATACGCTTGATCTCTGCTGCGGCTACTCCATCGCCTACAATAACGAGATTATACTGGTGTCCACCCAATTCTATCTCCTTATAAATATCAACAAGCGTCTTTAGGTTTTTCTCCCATACCAATCTACTGGCAAAAAGCAAATTAGGCTTAGCATTGCCAACAATCTTTGTTAGTTTCTTATCAGCAGCTTTTTGAGGATTATAGATTGTATGATCCAGGCCACGCTGCCAGATCTTCATCTTATGCGGCGCTACACCGATACTTGTGAGCTCCTCTCGCATCTCTTCTGTAGGAACCAGTACCAAGCTACAAGCATTATAAAAATTCCTAGTCTGTCGTGTGACAAACTTCTTAGCCAGTGGCATCAAGAATCTAGCTTTGCTAAAGTAGTAATCCATATAAGACAAAAAATGGGTGTGATAAATGGTACTCACTGGCACCCGTACCTGCTTAGCATAACTTACTGCAAACTGTCCCAATCGAGAAGGAGAAGTAACGTGTACCACATCTGGCGCAAAGTCATCTAGCTCTTGGTTGAGCTTTTCAGATACAATCGATGGCAAAGCCATATTGTAATCAGAATTGAAAGGAATTTTTATTTCAGGTACACCAACATAAGGTTGATTTAAGCCCTTTACTGCGCCTCTACCTGTAAAGAATTTTATCTCAACAGATTCTGGTTGTCGATCAAGAATGTGAAAAACTGTTCGCATACAACCATCATAATCTCTGACCAACATATCAGAGAAGAAAGCAATTTTCAATTTTCTCATACCGCTTGTTTTGGTGTCAGGATGTTATTAAAAGTTCTGGCGTAATTGTCCACCATTTTTTGCCAACTAAAATTTTTGGTAACGAAGGCCTTGGGTGAGAGCTGAGGTGTTTCTTTGAGATAGGTCTCCACACCTGCTATCCACGCTTCAGGGTTTTCTGATTCCAACAACCACCCGTTTTTGTTGGGGATAACCGCACTCGTTATGCCTTCTATATTGGCGGCGAGCACAGGGATATCGTGCATATTGGCCTCCAGCGCGACCAGCCCAAAGCCCTCCATATCTCCGGGCACCTTTACATTGGGCATTACGAGAAAGGAAGCGTGCTCTAACAGATAGAGCTTAGAATCGTGATTGAGACTTTTGTGCCAAAGGAATTTGTTCTGATTGTCTAATGATTGACTGAGTGTGTCTAATTGATGATGCTCGGTACTCATCCCAAAAAAAAGTTCTATCTGCTTCCTGAATATTGCGGGAAGAACTTGTAGTAATCGATATAAGGGACCGTGTTGTGGATAAGGGCCGACTAAAATAAAAGTGCCCTTAGCTTTCATTTTAAATACAACTTCTTCTAGAAACCACACGAAGCCTTTACGCTTGACAGGACGGCCTATAGCCAACATAAAGGGTTGCTCCTTTTCTTTTAATAAGTGCACTTGCTCTATCACTTGGGGATCAACTTTCTCGATTGCATAATCCGCAGATAAGTCTACCCCATTTTTGACGACGTGTACTTTTTCTGGAGAGAAGCCCCGCTTAAGACATTCCGCTCTGGTGTAATCACTCACCGTAATCACACCATCAAATCTTTTCATAAAAGGCAGT
>CALBWK010000202.1 GCA_937969415.1 uncultured Saprospiraceae bacterium
TTTTCTAGAGCCACCTCAAAACTCAAATATTCTAACAAATCCTAACTCAATCACTTGATAAGCCTAGATGATATTCTTCTAAAATATCAGTCCTAAAACATCCATTAATTCCAAGATTGGCATCTTCTCACTTAACAAAGCCCCATTGTCTGCCCGTCTCTCTCAGAATCTGAGTTCCTAAGTTCTTACTTCATTGAGGTTGGATTCACTTAAGAGAGCTACAGTCTATTGACCATAAGTTAGAATCTAATAGAGCTAAGTGCTTAATTTACTTGACTTAGGGTCTAGTTGTACCTGAATTCAATAATTTTACCCTCCTCTACAGCCATTATCAGTTGAGAATGGCCTTGGATATTGACCACGATATTAGATATAAGGGCGATGCTGGCTTGATCTAAGCGCTCAATATCAAAAACAGCTAAAAACTCATTGATACCCAAGCCAACAAAGTGCTCTGGATTAAAATAACAACGACTCAATGATCTAAGGCCTAGGACATTAGTATCACCATTTAAGGAGGTGACAATCAGTAGTCTGTTGTTCTTGGTAGAAATCGTCTTTCTGGAAGGGCCAGTTATAGCCCTAGTATAATCAATCGTCACTCTTGTCTCTCCTAAGGTTTCTAGATAGTAGTTGGTCAAGGTATCTTGAGATGAACTCAATGACACTGAATCACTCCATTTTGATTGATCTATATGCTTGCTTCTGGAAATCTCTAGAGTTACTATCGCCGAGTTATTATTGGATAACTCAACTGCTATTTTTTTCTGCTTCTTTAAAGCTCGATCTACCAACGCTTCATCTTCAAGACTTAATGCAAATAGCTCTTTGTAACCTAGTCCATTAAAACATTGTGGATGCAAATGAAACTGGAGTAATCGGCTATCCGTAAGCAAAGCATTATCTATACCCTTCAAATTAAATTCCAACTCAAACTGGTTATCGCTCAATTTCTCTAAAGTCCCAAACGTAAATATAGATTGCATATACAGCAAAGCAGCTTCACAATTCTCCGCTCTCGTCGCCAAGCTTATACACTCTACTTCTGACTGACAATCAGGCTCGGTATATTCAACTTCAACAATTTTCTGGTTGGACTTACAGCTAACAAAGCCCAAAAACAGAATGAACAATAAAAACTCAAAGGAATACCGCATACTATAATTTGCAACCGCACTTTTTCCACCAAATAAACACAGAACACAAATCTATTTATTTTCATCAAGTTCCTCTCCTTTCAGCTCTTAACTACTTTACAAACTCAAATTTAGTCCTCAAGAGTGTGGTGGCGTCTACATTATAGGATTGATTATAATTCTTCCAAAAATTATCGTCTACCTTATCCTTATAGAGTCGTAGTCCCTTATGCAACTTTAGCTTTTTACCCTTTCTATATTTTCTTAGATTCTTCCTGCCCGTCACTAGATCATAAAAGAAGATACTCTTAGCATTATAATGATGATGTGATCCTTGGTTGTGTTCAAATTCCAAAACATTCCTCAGATAAGACGGATAATATTTGTCCTCTATCTTCCGATATGCCATAACACCGAAGTCAGCTTCCTCCCGCCACACATCACCATAAACTACTTTGACGACAGCCTTATCCGTTAAGTTTATGCTGACCAGAGCATATAGAACTTTTAATTCTTCTCCAGATATATTTAAAATTTTGAAAATGCTATCCTCGACTTTTATGGTCAAAATCGTATCTCCTTGCTGAATGTACTGGGTATAGAGCTCCAAACTACTTAACTCATCTACCTTGTCTAAGAATTCTTCTAGAGAAGGCCTTTCGTTAAAGACAAATCCAAACCTCGAAAAAGTCCTATTGCCTATGATATTGTAACTCTGGGCTGTGTAGAGTACCTTATTTCTATCACTTCTAAGATGCTCGGGCAAGTAACGTCTATCTTCAGTTTTTCTCAGTTGCTCTAGATAAAATTTTTGTTTGATTTTCTTCTTACTATAACCCTCTGTCAGAATAGAGAGATCAGCTTCTATCAACTCTGTGTATTCTGAATCCGACAAGGTGTAATCTTGGTAATATGCCTTGAGGATATGCTTGTCCTCGGGATAATTCTGAGGAATGGCCTTGATACACTCTTTAAGCAAATGTCTCAGATAGGTACCACTTCTGATGGTCACTTCTTCTATAACAAAGTCCACTTGTGCCATTACTAAGGGTCCAGTGGTAGGCAAATCTGCGTAGGCAACAAAAAGTGTTTCATAACCTAAGCAACTGATGACGAGGTTATCTGTTTTATTTGCCTCCTTTACTTTGATACTGAACTCTCCAACCTCATTGGTAACTGCGCCATACTTTTGGTCTTGATTGAAAAATATCTGCGCAAAGATGACCTTGTCACCATTTGCATCGACAACTTCTCCAGAATAAACTGACTGCGATAAAATACTGCTGCCGCAAAAAGACAAAACACAAAACAAGAGAATTGGTCTCATAGAGCTAGGGTTAGGGTGAAACTCTAATATAGACATCAGGTGTCTAGAATCTTATAGACCATTCACTTTTATTCTGATTGATAATTATGTAACCTTGGGCAAGAATATGAGAGTAGCCATAATAGGAGGAGGTGCGGCAGGATTCTTCGCAGCGATTGCAGTCAAAGACAATTTTCCTGATGCCCAAGTTGTCATTCTTGAAAAATCTCAAAAGCTTCTCTCCAAAGTCAAAATATCTGGAGGCGGCAGATGCAATGTCACTAATGGCACCCACTCCATCTCAGAACTCGCCAAAAGCTATCCCCGTGGCGGCAAAAAACTCAAAAAACTCTTCAAAATATTTCACAATAGAGATTGTATACAATGGTTTGAAGATCGCGGGGTACCTCTAATGACCCAAGAGGACAATTGTGTCTTTCCTGTCTCTCAGGACTCGCAATCGATTATCGATTGTTTTATGAAAGAAACGAGAGACAAAGGAATAGAAATAAAAACTGGACACGGCGTCAGGGCCATCACACCTCAAGGCGATCAAATCAAATTACAATTTTTCAAAGACCACCCCAACAGCAGCTATGACAAAGTCATCATCGCCACAGGAGGTTCTCCCAAGCGATCGGGGCTGGCTTGGCTCGAGACCCTAGAACTAGATCTTGTGGATCCCGTGCCCTCGCTATTTACTTTTAATATGCCCGCAGAAAACATTACAGAATTAATGGGCATTGTCGTGGAGGAGGCCCTCGTCAAAATTCCCGGCACCAAGTTGCAAGCCACAGGACCGTTGCTCATCACCCACTGGGGAATGAGTGGGCCCGCGATACTCAAACTCTCTGCCTTCGGAGCGCGGCTCCTATATGAACAGAACTACGACTTCCAAGTACAAGTCAATTGGGTCAATACTCAGAACAACAATTTGGTTATAGAAACGCTTCAAAATCTCATCAAAACACATCCCAAAAAACAACTGAGCAATTTCAGACCCTATGCCCTACCCGAAAGACTCTGGCACTACCTCATCAACAAAGCAGAACTACCGAAAACAAAACTGTGGCAAGATCTCGGCAAGTCCGGCATCAACAAACTCACCAACTTGCTCTGCAATGATCTCTATCAAGTCAAAGGCAAAACCACTTTTAAAGAAGAGTTTGTCACTTGTGGCGGAGTGAGTTTAGAAAACATTAATTTCAAAACAATGAGTAGTCACTCCCATCCTCATATTTATTTTGCGGGTGAGCTACTAGATATAGATGGCATTACGGGTGGGTATAATTTTCAGGCTGCTTGGACGACGGCGTATGTGGCGGGAAAACTGGGCAGAGTGGGCTAGGCGGCGAAGGCTCTTTTTAGATATGAGAGAACAGATAATAGATTATAGATTTTCTAGTGCAGAGTTTCTTTAGTGCATAGTTATTTAGTGCATAGTTTAAGAAGTGGGTGGCGGTTCTCACTTTAGGGAGTTAGAGGGTAGCGGAGGATAGTGCAGAGTTTTTAGTGCAGAGTGCATAGTTTCTTTAGTGCATAGTTTAAAAGAGCGGGTGGCGGTTCTCTACATTCGACTCACTTTGTTCGCTCAGTGCAGGTCTTTAGAGAGTTAGAGGGCAGCGTAGGATAGTGCAGAGTGCAGATAGCGGTTCTGGCGAAGAGTTGTACATTAGACTTAGTAGACTATAATCCAAGAATTATCAATTTCTATCTATGACTTTAATGACCAACATTCTCATCGGATTGATTGCCTTTATTCATCTGTACATATTATGGTTTGAGATGTTTGCTTGGGAGTCTAGGGGTCCGAAGGTCTTTAGAAGTTTTCCCAAAGATCTATTTCCCAAAACCAAGGCTATGGCTGCCAATCAAGGCCTTTATAATGGCTTTCTTGCAGCAGGTCTTATCTGGTCTCTCTTTATTGCAAATCCAGTATGGCAGCACCACATCGCCGTCTTCTTTCTAAGTTGTATCGCTATAGCCGGGATATATGGAGCTTATACAGCCGCCAAGAAAATAATCTATGTGCAGACCATCCCAGCGCTTATCACCCTTGCCCTACTCCACTTAGGCTAAGACTTAATCAAACAAAGTCAGTTCAGGGGCAATTGCACCTTCCAGTTCGAGCAGCCAGCGCTTCATCTCCAGACCATGGGCATAGCCTGTGAGACTCTTGTCTTTTCCGATAATCCGGTGGCAGGGGACCACAATACAGAAGGGATTACGGCCATTGGCCATTCCGACAGCCCGTACGGCCTTGGGATTATCGATTTTCTGAGCTATCTGGGAGTAATTACTGGTCTTTCCATAGGGTATGGCGCACAGTGCGGACCATACAGACTGGTAAAAAGGGGTATAAACACCCGTATTGAGGGGCAGATCAAAGTCTTTGAGTTCGCCATTGAAGTAGGCTATTAATTGGGCTGTAGCGCGCCGGGTAAGGGCATTTGGAGGGTGGTCAATGGGGATTTCTTGCCGGGAGTAGCCTATCGAGAGCAGTTTTTCGTCTGTTGCTCTGATGTCCATATAGCCTAATTTGAAGGGGCAAAGCCCTTGAAATGTAGGGAATATGGGGGTTTGTGGCGTAGGCATATATGTCTAAAAAAGTAATGTGAAAATATAGGTAAGATACCCTTGATTGCTGCTGAAAAGGATATAAATTTGCGAGCGCTTTGAAAGAAAGGCGTTTTTTGAAATGAAAATTTTCGAAAACCAACTATTCTAAAGAGGTCTAGACCCACTAGAACTCTTTTCCGGTGCCTTAGCTCAGTTGGTAGAGCAATGGATTGAAAATCCATGTGTCCCTGGTTCGATTCCTGGAGGCACCACTAGGAAGCCGATGCAAAATTACTTGTATCGGCTTTCTTTTCTTAAAGACCTGATTAATAGTTACTTATAGATATTCTCTCCATTTATCTGTCTGTAACTAAGCTTAAGTAGTAGAATTATAACTAATCAAAGGCATTTAATCAATTGTTAAAACACATATACTTACTAGCAACTATATGTCTTCGATTATTTTCACAATTTTAAAAATCGGAAAATGAAATCTATCTTATTAGTATTGCTTTCGCTTCTTCATTTTTCGTTATCATATACTAGTGCACAATCCTTACCATCC
>CALBWK010000203.1 GCA_937969415.1 uncultured Saprospiraceae bacterium
TTCAGGACTCGAACCTGAAACCTGCTGCTTAGAAGGCAGCTGCTCTATCCAGTTGAGCTAAGAGACCAGCTTTTTGGAAGCGACCGCAAATATACAGTCTTTAACCAAAAAGATGTGAGCTAGAACTTCTAATTTCTTACACCTGTCAATGTACAGTTATCTATTATAGTTGGTAGACCCGGTGGGGATGTTATGTCGAGCTCTAAATCTATATTTCCTGAAATACTATCTCCTTCTAGGATTGCGACTCCATTTCCAATGACGTCTGCAGTTATTGTTCCTAACAATTCAACATCAGGTATAACCAAGCCCCTAATGGTATCACTCAATATCAATTCATTACCGTTTATAGTGCTTGCAAGATCGACAAAAGAAAGAGCAAGTATAGCAATGCTTTTATCAGAATCATCAACAGGCTCTTTGATTTCAAAGGTCAAACTATCATTGTTCAGAAATCCTAAAAGAGGATTGCCACAAGAAAATTCTCCTAAGTATTGTCCTAAAAAGGCATCTCTTTCAAACATACAAGACCCATCATCTTCTGTAGCATCTGCATTAAAATTAATAGACTGTTCGTCTGTACAGCCAGGTACTGGGTCATCGCAGCTCGTAAAGCATATCACAAAGACTATAACAGCCAGTAAAGGCCATAATCGTTTAATATTTTCCATAATTGACTAAGTTTTTATTAGAGTGCAAATATATGTGCTAATCAAACACTAAACACTAAGGCCAGATATGCATTTAATGCATACGAGATAGCTAATAATCTGTTATTAAATCTCAACTTTGCTCCCCATTTAAAAGAAGATATGAGTGAATTCACACTGAATACTATAGAAGAAGCTATTGAAGACATTAAAGCTGGTAAGGTCATCATAGTCGTAGATGATGAAGACAGAGAAAATGAAGGTGACTTTATCTGTGCAGCAGAAAAAGTTACCCCAGAGGTCATCAACTTTATGGCTACACACGGCAGAGGCCTCATCTGTACACCTATAACAGTAAAAAGGGCTCAAGAACTAGAGCTGCATAAAATGGTGAGCAGCAATACCGCCCTGCATGAGACGGCATTTACTGTTTCTATAGATCTCAAGGGTCAAGGCTGTACCACGGGTATATCTGCCTACGATCGATCTACAGGCATAAAGGCGATGGTCAACTCCGAAACAAAAGCGCACGATTTTGCCAGGCCAGGCCATATATTTCCGCTTATCGCTGAAAATGGTGGAGTACTTAGAAGAACTGGCCACACAGAAGCTGCTGTAGATTTGGCTAGGATGGCAGGATTCTACCCTGCCGGAACACTCGTAGAAATACTGAACCCTGACGGTTCTATGGCGAGGCTACCACAATTGATGGAATTGGCGAAAGCCCAAAATCTCAAGGTTATCTCTATCAAAGATTTGGTAGCCTATAGAATGGCTAATGAACGCTTGATCAAAGAGATGACGCGGGTAGTCATTGATACTCAATATGGAGAATTTGAAATTATAGCCTTTAATGAAACCAGCAGTGGCATCACTCATCTCGCAATCAAAAAAGGTGAGTGGACTAAGGATGAGCCTATACTAACGCGTGTGCACTCTTCTAGTAATACGATGGATATACTAGGCGCTCTCTTACACGGCTACGGCGTACAACTGCACAGGACTCTCGAAAAGATAGAAAAAGAGGGCAAAGGCGTACTAATCTATCTCCGACAGAAGGACGATGACGATCCAGTGTTGGCCTCGCTAGAAGCCATCAAAAAAATGAAAGAGACTGGCGAAAAACAAAAAATATTTCCATCTAGAACTCAGAGCACGCAACAAAGAGACTTGGGTATAGGCGCACAAATACTAAATGAGCTTGGGATATCGAAACTTAGACTGCTCACTAATAATCCTAGAAAGCGGGTTGGCCTTATAGGATATGGTCTGGAGGTGGTAGAAAATATTGCCTTTGACAAATAAAAAAAAGTCAGGGCACTAGACCCTGACCTCTCTCAACTTTCTTAGATTAAAACCTTTCTCTTGTAGTTATCAACTCTAGTCTATTTTTATCAGCTTTAAGAATTCTGATCGTCTCTGATAATTGAGTTTCAGATAGTAGAATCCTGTTGGCAATTGTGATATATCAATTGCGTTTTCATATACACCTTCGCCAGCATCAAATTGCACATCAATCGTCTGACGTAAAGCTCCTTGCTCATCAAAAATCAAAAGCTGCGCAGTTTCGTCTTCCGCATACTTATAGCTGCTTAAGTTAACTGAAGGACCTGTCACTGGATTAGGAAACAAGCTAGCGGGAGATATCTTACCAACTCTTATCAATCCTGCATCGATATGTCTTTCCACAGTTTCTTCATCAGTTAATGAAATTAATTCCGAATCGCCTGATGCATCAAAATCAGAATCGAACTGGTCATCGCTACCGAAGTTCTTTTCAGTAAATACATAATCAGAAGGAGTCACAATATTAATGTAGTAGTCTCCGTCGTCAAGATCATCAAAAACATAGCGGCCAGCAAGATCTGTTTCTACCTCATCAAGCATAACGTCATTATCTGACATCAATCGTACAACTACATTTTCCAACAAGTCTTCATCCAAAGCATAGATGCCGTTTGCATCTGTATCGTCCCACACTTGTCCACCAATTTGATTAGATGGACGAACGAGTCCAGCGTCAATATCATTTCGAGACTGATTATTTGAGATGGTTACGATAGGAGTAACACCTGTCTCGTCTGCATTGCTATCTTTTTCTTGATCACTCCCACTTTCGAGACTAGTGAATTCCCAAAGTTCATCAGGGATAAACGTCAAATAATAATCTCCATTAGAGAGACCTTCAAACTTATAGTTACCGAGGGCATCAGTTGTTGTAGTTCCTACTACAACTGCACCATTAAGATCATCTATGCGATATAGCGTCACCAATACATCTCTGACACCAGGCTCATTAGCATCCTGCACACCATCGAGATTTCTATCGTGCCATACATTATTCCCAATACTGGACTTCAAGAAGACCCCGCCGTCTATATCTAAGTCTGCTTCTCCTGGAGATAACAAGAAGATACTCGTCGAGCCATATCCATTCGAGTTATTGACATCAGAATCTTTAGAATCTACCCCACCAAGATCAGAAGCGGTAAACACATATTCGTCACCGACTAAAAACTGAACGTAGTATTCTGTAGGGTACATATCCTCGAAGAGATATCGCCCATCTTGCCCCTCTATATTACCAGTTATAGTTTCGTTGACTTTTTCTCCAGCATTGTTGTAGAGCTCAACGACAACACCATTAAGTCCTACCTCATTATCATCTTGCACACCATTCCCGTTATCGTCTATCCACAAGTAATCGCCTATAGTAGAAGGCTCCAATATCAGACCGATATCAATGTGCTCTGCCTGCCCACCTGATAGCAACACCAACGTAGCAGAAGTACCTGGGCCATTATCCTCCGATATATCACTGTCTCTAGTATCTCCTGTCTGAAAAGCTTGTGAGTAACTTACACCTTGTTGCGAAAAGACTTGTATATAGTAACCCCCAGGTCTAAGACCTCCGAAGAAGTAGTGTCCTTGCTCACCATCGAAATTAAAATTTGTGAAGGTTCTGGTCACAAAATCACCATTCCCATCAAATAGATTAATGATAGAATTGTTTGTTCCAGATTCGTCATCATCACGTACGCCATCACTATTGACATCAAGCCAAGCTAAGCCACTAACCGAAACTGGATAATAATAACCGGCATTGATCTTATCGCTATCGACGGACGGTATCGAGATCAACTCGGTTACCAAGCCATCAACCAGATCAGAATTTATTGCAGCATCATTTCCGATTTCTGCAATTGTAATTTCTGTATCGAGTGGCAAGAAGAAATCTATCTTATAGTTTCCAGGTGTAAGGTTCTCAAATGAATAGCGACCTGAGGCATCCGTAAATGTCGTCTGAAGTATATCATCATTTTCTGACAGCAATCGCACTCTCAAATTTTGTGTTCCGTCTTCTGAATCATCCAACAAGCCATTCCCATTGAGATCTTCCCAAGTCAATCCAGCTATAGTGTTATCAGCGGGTGCTGGCGGATCTTCCATAGTTTTATATCCAGAGTTAATTCCTCTCAGCTGCTGCCCCTGTGACAAATTATAGAGGCGAGTGAAGCCATCACTTTCTCTAGCATCAGAGTCCGTCGTCGTACCAACAGCTGCCTTGGCTGTTGTGAATATCAACTCATCAACTGAGCCAAAACTCAAGAAATATTTCCCGGCCTCAAGACTTTCAAATGTGTACAGACCATCAGCGTCAGTAATCATCTGAGTGATGACTAAGCTGTCTTGATCTCTTAGATAAACCTCAACATCAGAAATTCCGGACTCATCAGAATCGATAAGACCATCTTGATTATTGTCCAACCAAGCCATACCAGAGATAGAGGCTGGTCCTAACACAATTGGTTCTTCACTTCTATAACCAACATTTATTCCTGAGAGCACTTCATCAGAGCCCAGGTTATAGAGTCTTGTCTGACCATCTAGATCCACCTCAGAATCCCAAATGGTGCCAGATGCAACATTAGCCTCTGTATAAATAAGACCTTGCTGTTGCTCGAAAATTATTCTATAGACTCCTGCTTCTAGACTAGAGAATTGATATTGTCCATCTTGATCAGTTTCTGTCTGAGAAAGGAGATTCCCAAATTCGTCATATAGAGTGACTCCAACTTGTGCTATACCTAATTCAGTAACACCTATCAATCCATTTTGGTTAGCATCCATCCAAGCAAGACCTCTGATGACGGCTTGCCCAGTCGATGGTCTATCTACTTTATATCCTGAATTAATTCCGCTAAGTTGTTCACCTTCTTCCAATGCATAGAATCGTGTGTACCCATCACTCACTCTGACATCAGAATCATTTTCAGTACCGACAGCTACCTTAGCAGTTGTAAATACAAAGCCATCAACCTGTTCAAAATTTAGAACATAGACTCCCGCTTCCAAATCATCAAAAGCATAATTGCCATCTGCGTTAGTAAGTGTTTCTGTAATCAGCAAACTATCACGATCACGAAGAAAAACACGAACACCTTCTATGCCTGACTCAGCACTTCCTATTAACCCATCTTCATCTTCATCAAACCAAGCTAGACCAGAAATGATAGCTGCATCTGATGGCAATTCTTCTAGTTTGTAACCTGCATTGATACCACTTAATTCTTGATTCAAATTAAGGCCATAAAGTCTAGTATATCCATCGCTTTCTCTCACATCAGAATCAAAGTCAGAACCCGGAACAGCCTTAGCAGTTGTAAATGAATAACCATCTAGAAAATCAAAACTGACAAAATACTCTCCCGAACTTAGTCCAGAAAAATTATATAGACCATCTATATCAGAAACTGTCTCTCTAAGCAAAAGACTATCGCGATTTCTCAAAGACACTTTTATATTGCTTATACCTTCTTCTCCCACTCCAATCAAACCATTTTCGTTCACATCCAACCACACCAATCCTGAAACGCTAGACATATTATCAATCAAGGATCGATAGCCTGCATTAATACCCTCTACAAAATCACTTTCCGCAACAATAAATTGTTCTGTTAGACCTGTACTTTCATCCACATCAGAATCCCACTTTGTACCTGCCGCAGCCTGCGCTTGCGTAAATCTATAGTCTGGCAAAGCATCAAAACGAATTATGTAAGCGCCAGCAACAACATCTACAAAAGAGTATCGTCCATCTTTGTCAGTTACCTGTGTAGCAATGATTAAACCATTATCGTCTAGCAATTCCACAGACACTTCTGGGATTCCAGATTCTTGTACCCCTATTTTTCCATTGCCATTATCGTCAAACCACGCTAGGCCTGTTATGACAGACTCTGCAACTACAATGACCTCTTTTCTATATCCTGCATTGATACCTGACAGTTCTTGACTTTCTGCGAGATCATAGCGTCTAGTAGTACTAGTAAGTGAATTAACTTCAGAATCATTATCCCCACCTGTTGCTGAAGCATTGACAAACTCAAACTCTTCTATTGTCGAAAATCTAACTGAGTAACTACCCGCAGCCAAATTATAAAATGCGTATCGGCCTTCTTGATTGGTAACTTGGAAGGCAATAGCAGCCCCACCTGTCTCGATTAGACTTACTTGTACGCCTACCAAACCTACTTCATCTCCACCAAAGGCATCATCACCATCGATATCGACCCACGCTAGCCCGCTTATAGAAGCATCTTCTAGAAATGTATCCGACTGATAACCTGCATTGATGCCAGTAACAATTTCATCTTGTCCAAGAGAAATACCTCTTGTAATTCCAGTTTGTTGATTGACTTCAGAATCAAAATCAGAACCAAAGTCTGCATCTGCCTCAGCAAATATAAAATTCTCTAAAGTTTCAAATTTCAGCACATAAACACCTTCGGGCAAATTCTGAAATTCATAATTTCCAGATTGATCTGTATTGGTTTGATCAAGTAATTCTCCTGAGGAATCCAGCAATTCTACCAAGATATTTCTTAATCCTACCTCAGACATATCATAGATTCCATTCCTATTGGTGTCTATCCAAGTCGTCCCACTTATTACACCTTCATCAGGGATTACAACCTCATCAAGACTATATCCAGCATTTATTCCTTCTAGTTGTTCGCCATCGGTGATAGTAAAAACACTCGTCCTTCCATCTGTTGTTATTACCTCAGAATCAAGATTAGAATTGGAGCCTCCAGCCTGAGCAGCAATAAAGCTATATCCTGAGAGAAACTCGAACTGTACAAAATAATCACCTGCTAAGATGTCACTAAAAGTGTATCGACCATCAGGATCTGAGTCTACCGTAGCCACAAGATTATTATTCAAATCCATCAAGGAAACTGAAGCTATCAATCCAAGTTCTACATCACTCTCAAAGCCATCTTCATCTGCGTCCAACCATAAGCGACCAGATATACTTGACTCAGGCAGAACTACTTCGATAAGACCTGCATTAATATCACCAATCTCATCCTGCGAGTCCAAGACAATTACTTGAGTCATCCCATCAGCAAACTCTAATATTTCAGAATCTAATGGAGAAGTACCTCCTGCTCTAAATGCAGTAAAATTATATTCCTCACCGACGATGACCTGAACGATATATTGCCCTTGTGACAAATTTTGAAACAAGTAACCGGAAGTAGATGAGGTCGTACTTGTCATCATATTAAAATCAAGATCCAATAGAATAACTTCTATACCAGGTAGGATCTGTTCTGTTATCTCATACAGACCATTCTCATTTGAATCCAACCATACCAGACCTCTGATACTACCCGTCTCTAGAGCATCGGACACGAGATGGTAACCTTCCTCAATAACAACACTACCACCATTAAGGCTTATACAATCTGATGTACCAAATCCAAAAGGTCCTATCAATAATTCGTCATCAGAGAAAGTATACCCTACGATCTCATCATATTGTAGATAGTAGTCTCCAGATGCTAAGTCTTCAAAAACAACTTCTCCATTAAAATCGGTTATTGCTTCTGCTATAAATACTCCCGAGCAATCATAAAGACCTACTCCAATAAAAGGAAAATAGGGTTCGTCAGCCTCTTTAGAGGCATTTTCATTGTCATCTATAAAGGTTCTGACTGTTATACTACCTTCTTGTTCTTGCACTTCTCTATCGAGGGGTATATTGAGTAAAACGCGATCCAATAACTCAATACAATCTGTAGCTAGATTAGCATTAAAGTCTCCTCCCCCTAAAGTATATCCGGCAGGAACATCTATGATCAACTCATACTCCCCTATTGGCAATTCATCTGAACAAATTCCTATCGGGCTGTCTGTGAGAGCACCTGAGAATCCACCAGCACAGGTATATGCAAATATATCTGCCTCTATAGCATCTTCGTTATTATCTCGTCTATTATTGCCATTGACGTCATCGTAGATATCAGCACAAAATCG
>CALBWK010000204.1 GCA_937969415.1 uncultured Saprospiraceae bacterium
CCTATTTTTGGAATTGAAGTCTCCTCTGAAGCTTGTGAGAATGGAGATGGTACAATTACAGTGACCGCAACTGCAGCATTGAGTGGCACAGGGTTAAGCCAATTCACAGATACCACTTTCGTGAGCACACTTGAAGAATTCAGGATGGAGAACGAAAATGCTGGGTCAACTTGTAACTAAGACAACACATATTGTCAGAAATAAAAAAGGCTTCGATCACTCGAAGCCTTTTCTATTATCTGTACTAAAGTACCTGATTACATATTCGCGATGATCTCATCACCAAACTCAGAGCACTTCACTAGAGTAGCGTTTTTCATCAATCTCTCGAAGTCATAAGTGACTTTCTTAGACTTGATAGCGCCTTTGATACCTTTCTCGATCGTCTTACCGACTTTGCCCCAGCCTAGGTAATCAAACATCATTACACCTGACAGAATTACTGAACTTGGATTGACCTTGTCCTGTCCTGCATACTTAGGTGCTGTACCGTGAGTTGCTTCAAATACTGCTACACCAGTCTCGTAGTTGATGTTGGCTCCGGGCGCAATACCGATCCCACCTACAGCTGCTGCTAGTGCATCAGAGATATAATCTCCATTGAGGTTAAGCGTCGCGATAACATCGTACTCTGCTGGTCTCAATAGGATTTGCTGTAAGAAAGCATCTGCGATAACATCTTTGACGACGATCTCTCTGTCTTTATGCTTGATCACTTGCCAAGGTCCACCGTCAAGGTCAGTTGCACCGAATTCTTTCTTAGCCAACTCGTAACCCCATTCTTTGAATTTACCTTCTGTAAACTTCATAATGTTGCCCTTGTGGACAAGCGTGATAGACTTCGCTTTTTTATTCTTGATAGCTGCATTGATAGCTGCTCTCACTAGTCTCTCTGTACCTTCTACAGATACTGGCTTAACTCCAATAGAGGCTGTCTCTGGGAATCTAATGCCCTTAGCGCCCATCTCGTCTATCAAGAATGACTTTACTTTTTCATTCTCTTCTGTACCGTGGAGATACTCGATTCCTGCATAGATATCTTCAGTGTTCTCTCTGTAGATCACCATATCTACTAGATTAGGCTTCTTAACTGGAGAAGGGACACCTCTGTACCACTTGACAGGTCTTACACAAGCGTATAAGTCCAGTCTCTGTCTGATCGCCACATTGAGTGATCTGAATCCTCCACCTACAGGCGTCGTTAAGGGGCCTTTTATAGCTACCAGATGTTCTGCTATTGTATCTGTCGTCTCCTGTGGTAACCAATCTCCGGCTTTTCTAGCATTGGCTTTTTCTCCTGCATAGACTTCTTTCCAATGTATTTTTCTGTCGCCAGCATAAGCTTTTTCTACCGCCGCATCAAAGACTTTCTGAGCCGCTGCCCATATGTCTGGTCCTATACCATCACCTTCAATAAAAGGAATAATCGGATCCTTAGGTACTTGAAGTTTCCCTCTTCGGGACAACGTGATTTGCGTTCCACTCATATTGTCTCTTTATGTTTTTATGTGTGTAAAATGTGTTTAAAGGCCGCAAAAGTAGCTAATAATGGCCATATAAGCACTTTTAAGGCTTAATCGGCTAAGCTTCCCGCACTTATGGCTTTATGCATAAACAGACAATTGGCAAACAATTTTGACCCTCCTAGCCAATAACCTCTAAAGTTAGGGTTGTCCACCATCGCTATAATCTTACCGTTGCCATACTTATGACAAGTAAGGCCGGCTGCACCAGAGGCCAGCTCTTGGTTCTGAGAGGAAGCATATCCACTGATCAGTGCTTTGTTAGAGTATACAAGGGGGGTAGACTTTTCCTTGAGTGGATCATAGAATTGCGTACCTCGCTTGAAGACGGGTAGTATCTCATCTTGGTATCCATAGAAGAGAGGATGGTCAGTATTTATTTGGGCTCGGAAGATGGCCCCGCCTACCACTTGTGCCCCTCTCGCTAAATCAGTATCTGGGATGCTATCGGTTGTTTTTCTTTCTTGGAGTTTGAGCCATTTTTTATTAGTCAGGTGTCTGATAGATCTGCGCATAGCTAGCAAAGTGCCTCCTGCTCTGACCCACTTTTTGAGATTCTCTCCTGCACCTAATTCACCATAGCGACCATCAGGCATAATGATTACATTGTATCGAGTGAGATCTGCTCTCCCGAGCTGTCTGAAGTCTAACATCGTCACTGGCATCTCAAGACGCTGATCTATCTGGTACCAAGTAGATCCAGCTTCATAGGAGTTGATGCCTTGACCTGTAATGATAGCAACTGAGGGCTTCTCGATCTGCTGCATCTTGGTTCTTTTCTTCGGTACCCAGTTGGTCCAGTTGGTGTTTTTTAGTCCCAGCTTTTCTATACGGGTTATCAATTGGGCTCTTTCTTCTTGATCTTCAGGAAGGCCTAAGTACACTGTGCCACTGGGGTATTCTATGTCATCAATCTTGGTACGCTTAGTTAATACAGATAGATTGACACTGTCCTGCATAATTTTATAAAGGAGCTGAGGTGCCTCGTATTTAGACCAATCAATAAGTAAGCCCTTCGACTCTGCAGAAGCTATAGAAGCCTTCATTTCAGGCTTGTTTTTGTCTAACTCTGCAGTCGGTAGCTCCTCCGCGAGATCTGCAAAATCCATATCTAGAGCCAGTGGAACAGTCCACGCTGATACATCATAGAAGATGCTATCCCTAAATTCGTTGACAGGTTCAAAGATTGTTTTGATCAGTCCTGACTGCCTTTGATTTTTGGACACGACAAAGCTGGTCTTTTCGTCATAGAAAGTGCCATCTATGGTCTGTGATTGTGCCAGCCGATTGACTTGTATATCGTGTCGCTTCAGCATTGTGACGAGAAAATCTGTTCTATAAGCATCTGCACTTTGGAATACAAAAGACCCTTTTCTATTGGCCTCTTGATTGATGTAGAAATCTCTCTTGTACGCGATGATTTTATCCTTAAGCGCCAAGGCTGCACGTTGTGTAGATAGTGAAGTGGTGACCTGATTTCTTATCGTAAATGGAAAGCTTAAGAGTCCATTGTCAGACTCCTGCAAGTGCCCACGTGAACTGGCTTGTTCAAACAGAATGCCGATACATCCTTGGATGTCAGGATAAGTACTGCCTTTACCATAATAGTAGTCATCAAATCTTTTTTTGGAAAAGTACTCACAGCCGAGACTGTCGAGATTTTGACGATGATATTGAGCTATTCTACCAGTAATATCTTGGTTCTTCTGCGGCGTATTGGGATTGGTTCTACTAGGTACACCGGGTTGGAAAAAGAAAGTAGAGTTGGTCCCCATTTCGTGGTGATCTGTCAGTATATCTGGTTTCCATTTTTGGAAAGTATTGATTCTGCCTTTACTAGAAGGGTGGATATTGAACAGCCAATCCCTATTGAGATCAAACCAATAATGGTTGGTCCTGCCGCCAGGCCATACCTCATTAAATTCTCTACTGTTGGGGTCTGAGGTTAGCGTTTTATGCTTATGCATATTGGCCCAGGTACTAAATCTATGTAGCCCATCGGGATTGTAGCACGGGTCAATAAAGATGACACTTGACGTCAATAACTCATCAAGGTATTTGCCTTCTCCAGCCAGTAGATAATAAGCGACTAGCAGCGAGGCACTGGCTCCACTACTTTCATTCCCGTGTATACTGTATCCTTGATAAAGGACCATCGGTACATCCATATCTACATCTGTAGTGAATGGATCGACGAGCTTGTCACGCTGGGCTCTTATGTTCTCTAGGTTGTTGAGATTGTCAGGGTTAGATATCCTCAAATAGAAGAGTGGGCGGTGCTCGTGGGTTCTTGCATATTCTTCATATTGGCACTTGGGACTGGCTTCGCAAAGGGCTTTAAGATACTTTTCTAGGTGATCGTGAGAGGGATGCCATTCACCTACTTGATAGCCTAAGATGGACTCAGGAGTAGGGAGACTCTGGTCATATTGGATATCTGGAAGGTAATAGTTAAGATCTACTTGGGCTTCAGCAAATGTGGATAATAGGACAGTGATAATACTGAGTATGATTACCTTTACACTCATTGGTTTTTGATTTATACTGATGTATGGATTTATAACCTTCTAAAGAAATGAAAATTTTTGATTAATCTGAGTTCCATCTCCTTGTTTGTCCTTCCGTTAGTAATTCTCATTGTGGGGATTAATATGTATTTCAGGCTTAGGATTATGCGTGGATTTAGGGATTTGCACAAAAAAGGTGTCCAACTTAATCCTGGTGATATGCTCAGCGCTCAGGCAAGAGAATCACTTATCAGAGACAAGTATCCGCAACATAAGGAAGAGATTAATCAATTGTCACGCCGCTTAGGTCTATCTCTCAAAATGATAGTAGGCACAGTGGTGTTTATGCTCCTTATCTTCTTATTCACCTACTTTAAGAATCAATAGAGATGAAGGTCGGTCTATTTGGATTGGGGCATTTAGGGAAGATACACTTGCGATGTCTAGAAGAAACCCCGTTTCAGTTGGTCGGAATTTATGATCCCATCTTGCAGGGCGAAGAATATGAAGGACATAGAGTTTTCAAAGCTCAAGAGGCGTTGATCAGTGCGGTAGATGCTTGCTTGGTGATTACCTCTACAGATCAGCATTATGCCGTTGCCTCCCAAGTACTGAGGGCTGGTAAACATTGTTTTGTAGAAAAGCCACTGGCGAGTACGTTGGATCAAGCTCAGGAACTAACAAATGCAGCCCTCGAGAATCCAGATCTTATCACTCAAGTTGGGTTTGTGGAGCGCTATAATCCCGCCTATCAGTTTGTAGCTACAGAAATTAACAAACCCCGATTTCTAGAGGTACACAGATTATCACAATATAACGAGCGCGGCAATGAGGTGTCGGTGGTATCAGACTTGATGATTCACGATTTGGACTTGATATTATCTATGATGGATTGCCCTATCAAGGAAGTCAAGGCCACCGGCGTCAATGTGCTCACTGATAATATGGATATTTGTAATGCCCGAATAGAATTTACAGATGGGAGTGTGGCCAATGTAACGGCCAGCAGGATGAGTATGAAAAATATGCGAAAATTCAGGATTTTTCAATCTGACGCCTATCTAAGTATGGATCTTGCTAAGCGTGAAAGTCAGATAATCAGGATCGAAAAGGAACCCTCTGACAGCAGTATGCCACTAAAGGTTGGGGATTCGGAAAAACATATTTCGTATAAGTCTTCTGGGGAACTAAAAGGCAATGCAATAGTCCAAGAACAACATGATTTTTATCATTCTATTATGAATGGTGTACCTTCCAAATCAGATTTTAAAAGTGCTCTGAATTCAAGTGTCTTAGCAGATAGAATAGAGAGAATTGCAAAAGCTTCAATATCAGAATTATGAGAAAAATTGCCTTTGTTTTAGGATTGATCCTGATACTTAGCTCAGGTTGCAACTTAGATGACAACTTTAATCAAGTCCCGATGTTTGTCCAAGTCAATTCTGTGGACCTTATCACCACCGATGGCCAAGGTGCTAATTCGCATGCGATAAGAGATGTTTGGGTCTTTGTGGATGGGTTTACCGTTGGCATATTTGAAGTGACGCCTGACAAGCCTGCACGTATTCCGGTGCTATCTGATGATGAGCAAGTTAGGGTAGAGTTTTTTGCCGGCATAAGAAATAATGGCCTGACTCTAAATCCCAAGGATTATCCCTTTTATGAGCGGATAACCTTAGAGATGGATTTTACACCTAATGAAGTTGTTGAGATGGATCTGGTCTTTGAATACAAGGATGATATTGTTTTTCCAATCTTAGAAGATTTTGAAAACTCCCAAGTGTATGAAAATGACATAGATGAAGATGAAGATAAGTTTATCACAATAACTACCGATCCAGATGAAGTAGCATATGGGTTGAGCTGTGCTAAGTACGTCTCTGATACCGTTCCGGACCTCTTTGCGCAGACGACTGAAATCTTTGAAACCTCCATTTTTGGCGCCTCTGAAGTGTATCTCGAGGTAGACTTTAAGAGTGAAATACCATTTATATTGGGTTATGTGGGCTTTGATGAAAGCGGCAGTTTTACCACTGACTTTACCATTGTACTGAATTCTACAGAAGTCTGGACCAAGCTCTACTTAGACTTATCATCCGCCTTAAATGGGGGAGACTTCATAGCTTTTCAGCTTCTAGTTGCAGGAGCACCCCTAGATGTACTTAACTCGAATATTGAAAAGACAGGCACCATATTGTTTGATAATGTTAAATTAGTGCATCAGGCGAATTAATAAATCCTAGCCGAAAATGCAGCAAATAAGACGTCAGTCAGAACTTCTATTGTACCGATTCTCAGATTGGTTAACTGCTGCCGTTGCTTGGTTTCTTTTCTTTACAGCACGCAAGTTTTTAGAAGGCCAGTTTGTATCTGTAGGTCAAGTTATCGCTGATGAGCGATTGATGTTAGGATTGATGGTGATTCCACTGTGCTGGGTTATCTTTTATTCTCTCTTTGACAAGTATTCTGACATCTATAGGTATTCTCGTTTTGCGACCTTTAGGAGGACTCTTGTGCTATCAGTGATAGGCTGTCTTTTCTTGTTTTTTACGGTAATGGTTGACGATGCTGTTTTTTCGCATACCCATTATGTTGTGCCCTTCTTTATTCTATTGAGTCTGCATTTTTTGCTTACAGTAGGGGCTAGAATTATCTTACTGACTTGGGCTAAGTTAAGACTCGCTAGTGGCGCTGTTAAATACAAAACACTTATCGTAGGCAGTCAATCTAGTTTTGCAGATTTTTCACACAATTTTGTGAATGAATCTAATATGGTAGGCCACGACATAGTCGGAAGTGTAACGTATGAGCACGTGGAGAAATTCGATTCCAATATAGACTTGCCTTACTTCGGTGATGTGTCTCAAATTGAATCTATAGTTGAACAAAATAGTATTGAAGAAATTATCATTACTGAGGAGATAGGAGAGGCTAAGTGGATTGTATTTATGGATAAGCTATATGAGCTTCGTGATAAGGTATTGGTTAAGGTAACGCCTAACCTGTATGCGAATTTGTTGGGTAAGGTAAAGATGCGGCACGTGTACGGAGCTTCGCTCATAGAAATAGACCAAGACCTAATGCCAAAGTCTCAGGAGATATTAAAAAGAACTACTGATGTAGTGGCAGCTTTTGTCTTAATTATTTTGTGCCTGCCCCTATATCTTTTTTTGAGTATCGGTGTTAAATTGAGTTCTAAGGGGCCACTACTATATACACAGAAGCGAATTGGAAAAAATGGTGTACCCTTTAGTATATTGAAGTTCAGATCTATGTATACGGATGCGGAGCAAGCAGGTCCTCAGTTGTCGAGTACTCACGATCCTCGGATTACCCCTTTTGGTAGAATATTGAGGAAATGGAGGTTGGATGAAATACCACAATTTTTCAATCTATTGATAGGGGATATGTCTTTGGTGGGCCCAAGACCTGAGCGCCAATTTTTTATAGAAAAAATTTCTGAACAGAATCCACTTTATAGGCATTTACTTAAAGTAAGGCCTGGTATAACTTCTTGGGGACAGGTAAAATTTGGTTATGCCTCAGATGTCCCACAAATGGTAGAAAGAATGAAATATGATTTGATTTATTTGGAGAATATGTCACTCTCTTTAGATTTCAAAATACTGTGTCACACTGTCGGTATATTATTTCAAGGGAAAGGTAAGTAAGATGAAGAAATATGGACTCATCGGACAATCACTTGCACATAGTTTTTCTAAATCCTATTTTACTTCAAAATTTGCTGAAACCCGCATAGATGCTAGCTATGAGAACTTTGACATAGTCTCATTAGAGAGCCTAAATTGGCTAACCGACCAAGATTTATCTGGGTGTAATGTGACAATGCCTTTCAAAAGAAAAGTGATGGATTTAGTAGATGTGGTCGATAGTGTTGCTGAGGCAGTTGGCGCTATCAATACGATAAAGCGAGTAGGGCAAAGATTGATCGGCTATAATACCGATGTTGTTGGTTTCGAGCAGAGTTTATTAGAAACTGGATTGCTGGAGCAGATTCATAACAAGGCTTTAATTTTAGGTTCAGGAGGGGCAGCCAGTGCAGTAGGTTATGTGCTCAAGAAATTAGGCTTTTCTTATGCGATTGTGTCAAGAACGTCTGGAGATTTCAGGTATGAAGACATTAATGATTCTGTGATGTCCTCTGTAGGGCTCGTGGTTAATACGACTCCACTAGGTATGAAGGATAGCTTGGCTACTTTTCCTCCACTGCCATACGATAGTTTTGGCGAAAGTCATTTGGCATTTGACCTTATATACAATCCGGAAAAAACTGTATTTTTAGAGATGGCTGAGCAGAGCGGCGCAACTATTGTCAATGGATACAGAATGTTGGTTTTGCAGGCAGAAGCTTCTTGGAAAATTTGGAATAGTTAGTAAAGATAATTGAAAGTAAATGGCAGATAGTTCTGTGAATAATTTAGATTTTGATAATACAGAGATAGCCTTTAGTTATAAATCTGAGAAAGAGCTGAAGCGGACGTATCAGTTGTTTTCTTTAATGAATAAGGGTTGGTTGGTTGAGTTAGGTTCTTTGGTGACTCCAATTGCCTTGCGCTTGAGATTGCCACTTGTCAGATCAATGGTAAAGGCAACAATTTTTGAACAATTTGTCGGTGGTGAAAATATTATGGATACGCAGAAAGTCATTTCACTACTACGTAAGTATGATACATTAACTATTCTCGACTATGGTGCAGAGGCAAAATCAGAAGAATCTGAACTCGATGCAGTTGTCGATGAATTTATTAGTGCTGTAGAAATGGCAGCATCCAATGAGTCTGTACCTATTATTTCTACTAAGATTACAGGCCTAGCTGATAATGAGTTGCTAGTCAAGATGCAATCTGATTCTAGACTTACATCTAGTGAAGAAAAGGATAAAGCGAAGCTCATTAACCGACTTGATAGAATCTGTAGGAGAGCTTATGAATTAGGTGTCGGTGTGATGATAGATGCTGAAGAAAGTTGGATGCAAGTTACTATCGATGCGCTTGTAGACAGTATGATGGAAAAGTATAATAAGGATAGGGTTATCGTTTATAATACATTTCAATTATACAGAAGTGATAAGTATGATTTCTTGGTCCAATCGCATCGGAGAGCAAAAGAAAAAAACTATCTCTTAGGAGCAAAGCTTGTTAGAGGAGCTTATATGGACAAAGAGCGAGAAGAAGCCTCTCATTACGATCTGCCTGTACTTATTAATGCCACCAAAGAGATCACAGATCAGGAATACAATAAAGCTTTGGTCTATTGTGTAGACAATTATGAGTCTATTTCTGTAGTCTGCGCTAGTCATAATGCCGAGAGCAGTCGATTATTTGCAGATATGATCATCGAAAAGGGAATAAATCGGAATCATCCACACCTTAACTTCAGTCAGTTATATGGTATGTCAGATAACTTGACCTTTAATTTAGCGAAGGCAGGCTTTAATGTTGCAAAATATGTGCCATATGGTCCTCTAGGAGATGTAGTGCCTTATCTTATAAGAAGAGCCAAGGAAAACAAAGCAGTCGCTAGTGATATGAGCAGAGAATTGAGCTACATTAATAAAGAAATAAAACGTCGGCGTTCTTAGAAGCTGTTTGTTGAAAGCAGTACAAGGGTGCAAGCGTTTTCTACCTTAATTTTAGCTTTTGTTGCGAGTGCGGCCAATTCTGGATTTTCGGTCCCAGGATTAAATATGATTCTTTTAGGCTTCAGACTTAATATATAGTCATACATCGCTACTTGATGTTCTGGCCTAATATACATTGTGATAGTATGGACCATTTTTATTTTCGGCTGGGTCACAAAAATAGGCTCTTCTGCTATCTCTCCTTCCTTTCTCCCAAGTAGAATAATCTCATATCCTTGAGCTTTAAGTCTAGTAGCGGCTTTATAAGCATATCGATTCGGATTAGGAGAAGCTCCTAGAACTACAACTCTTTTCATAAACTGAATAACTCCTAAGAGCTTAAGAAGTTCTCAGATTTGGCGTCTATATACTTTAACATTTTCTCAGGAACCAATAAAACTGTCGGGTTATAAGGATTCTATGTGGACAAAGCGTCAACCACTTGTCAATTCTCATCTAATACTGCAAAGTAGCTGTCATTTTCATCCAAGGTCTTAGTGCAGGATGATGAATTACTTGTCCTTATAAGGAATAAAGCTCCTTAATCGAGCAGCCTAAGAGAATGAGTTTAAAACACCTTGTAGTATTTCTAATGGTCAACTGTGTACAAGATACGTCTTGTAACACCGTACCACTCCCGATGAAATACATCCTCTCTTGCACTTACCCTTCTTCTTGTATCCAATTTCCCACTATTACTAGTTTTTTCAATACAACTGAAGGAACAGAGTACGTCGAGACGTCTAATATTGTACCTATTAGTTATATGGATAAGAGAGTAGTCAAAGGCACTTATCAAAAAACTAGGAAGAAATCTGATCCAGAAGATTTTGAAGTGGACTTTATCATTCCTAATAATTTTTCTACACACGATCTATCAGACTCAAGTGGCGACGCTTTGGGTCTATCCCTATATACATATTTACCTAATTTTTTAAATTCTAAATACTGAGAAAAAAATTTATGAGAATGAAAAATTTATTTAACTCTCATTTCAGAGTCTTGTACAGTTTGATAGCTATCTGCTGTATGAGTGTATCTGTTACACAAGCTCAAATTTCTTGTGGTGAGGACGTTACGATTGAGACCATAGCACATGGGCTTCTCAACGATAACGACAATTGTCTTAATGTATCATCAGCTGGTATGTTAGGGACACATGTCGAAGTCTGGATTGAGGACCTGGATTGTGGTGGAAATCTCCCTAGTTCTATACAAGTCTCTGGAGGTGGCACAACTGTGACCGCCCCTGGTGTAATGGCTGTACAGACTAGTAGTAGTAGTGTTCAGGAATACATTTATCGGGCTTTTATACCTGGCAGTTATAGCCAGGTATGTATCAGCAATCTTAGCGGATGTAATGATGCCACAAGTATGGCATTGTACATTGAAAGGTCAGAGCCTAACAGCGCTGCTGCCTTAGTTGAGTTTGATACAGAGTTTCATAACAATGGATGTATCAGCAGAACAGTTCTTTTGGATAGTTCTACTGATCCACGTGACTTTGAGATTTTTGTTCCGATTCATGAGAAATCTGATGATGGAAGAACAGTAGAACTTATGGTTCAAGCAAGGAATGGTAATACTGTTCTAAGCTCTAACTCAGGAGTTTTTAATAATCAAAATGCTGGAGTGGAAGCATCGTTGTTTAGCTTACCGCTTAATAATGTATCTACTAATGCAGATAGAATTAGAGTTAGTATCTGTTCTCCAACTAACAATGGAGATTCATTTGGTGCTGGTTCCGTAACCGTAGTGACAGAAGATTGTCCTATTGTATGTACGGAGCCTTCAATTTCAATAACACCACTCGCAAACGAAATTTGTTTAGGTGCCTCTATTTCGCTTTCTGCTAATGTAAGCGGTGGACTGGGTAATTGTGAAGTTCAGTGGCAAAGAAGACCACCAGGTGGGTCTTTCTCTAATTTTGTTAGTGGACAGAATTCAATTAGTAATGGTACTGGCTTTGTAAATACGCCAGGCGTCTATCAGTTTAGAGCTTTCTATAATTGTGATGGACCGGCTTGTAATCAAGCACAGTCAAATGTTGTAAGCGTTGAAGTGTTTGAAGCACCAGAAGTATCGATTACACCAAATGTAACTGAAGTTTGCTTGGGTGGCTCAATTAGTATTTCTTCATCAGTATCTGGTGGAGTAGGTAATTGTAATCTCCAATGGCAACGCAGAGTTGGTACTAGTGGCTCATGGTCAAATACAAATAATGGAACAGCGGATACTGGCTTTTTATCAGCTCCGGGTACATACCAGTATCGAGCAATTTATGATTGTAATGGAACTGGTTGTAATCAAGACATATCAAATGTTGTAACACTCACAGTTAATCCTGACCCTGCTGCCGCAGCATCTAACAATGGACCTATTGGTTGTGGAGGAGAGGCGATTAACATTATAGCGAATCCAAGTTCTGGTTCTTTTAGCTATGCATGGTCTGGACCAGGTGGATTTAGTTCTAGTCAAAGAACGCCACTTGTAGATGAGACAGGAACATATACTGTGACTGTGACTAATACAAATACTGGTTGTTCAGCTACTTCTGCAACTACAGTTATCGAAACTGTTGAGTGCTTAAGTATAGGATCTACAATCTTTTACGATGATAATAATAACGGTGTACAGGATCCTAACGAAACAGGATTAGGATCTAAAGGAAAGTCAGTTACAGTTGAATTATTTAGTGCTGCTGGAAATTTGGTAGCCACAACACAAACTGATACAGACGGAAACTATCTATTCACAGGTCTTGAAGCAGGCGATTATATTGTACAATTTATGCCTCCAGCTTCAGCAACTGTGTCTAGTACACCTACTAATACAAATGACGATCAGACAGATGGTGATGATAATGGTATCCAATCTGATACGAATGGAGATGGACTTACAGACGGACTTATTCAGTCGCCTGTAATTACCTTGGCTGTAGGAACAGAACCTACTTCAGAATCATTCCAGGGTGGTAATCAGGATAATGCTGATGATGCCAATGGAGATATGACAATTGATTTCGGTCTAGTAAGATTGGTTTCAGTTGGTTCTACAGTATTCTCAGATGATAATAATAATGGTATCCAAGATCCAGGAGAAGAGTCTCTAGGTTCAGGGTCAAAAGCAGGAAAGCAAGTTACGCTTGATCTTTTTGATGCTAATACAGGTGCTTTAGTAGCATCTACAACTACGGATAATAATGGAAGTTACATCTTCCAGAATTTATTACCTGGAGATTACTTTATTGAGTTTCTTCCACCAGCTTCTTTACCTATTTCTTCTTCAGGAAATGGTACAGATAATGGAGTAGATAATGATGATAACGGTATCCAAGCTGATACTGATGGAGATGGATTTGGTGATGGACCTATTACTTCAGTTGTGTTCAATCTTGCAGTAGGAGAAGAGCCTACTAATGAACCAGCTAAGAATGGCAATAAGGATTCTGATATGGATGCTAATGGAGATATGACAATTGACTTTGGTCTTTTTGCATGTGATCTTACAGCACTAGCGGGTAACGATTTACTTATATGTACTGACGAGATTGCTAATGGTACTCTTATGGGTAGTGCAACTGGTGGAATGCCTCCATACACTTACGCATGGCAAGGTCCAGGTATAACAGTTGCTAATATGAATGAGCAGAATCCTGTAGTTGAGGCTGAAGGAACTTATACATTGACTGTTACTGACGCCAATGGATGTATGGAAGAAGATGTAGTGGTTGTTGATGTGACTTCTTTGGAACTTGTGTGTGATGGGCCGATGCAAAGATGTGCTGCAGAACCTGCGCAATTCCAAGTAGATACACCGATTCAAGGCGTTACTTACTTGTGGACTTTTGCTGGTAATCCTACAATTATAGCAGGGTCTCTTCAAGGACCTTCAGTTTCTGTTATCTGGGATACACCAGGACAGTACTCATGGTCAGCAGAGGTTGTTTCTACAGCTGATGGTTGCGAAGCCGCTTGTACTGGAGAGATAAATATTACAAATGAAGTTATAGCAAATGCTGGTCCTGATGGCGAAGTATGTCAAGGTGGATCAATAATACTTGATGGTTCTAATTCTTCATTATTTGCTAACTATGATTGGACAGTTGTTTCTGGTGATGTTACTGCCATAGATAATGGTGGTACTACACAAGAGCCAAGAGTAAGTCCTGCTTTTGATACAGAATTTGAATTGACAGTTACAGATCCAGTAAATGGATGTATTTCTGTTGATAGAGTTTTAGTTATAGTGAATGTTGATTTGAACCCTATGGCGGTTGCAGAATCACCTGAGCTAGTTTGTATCGACGCTGAAGCAGAATTGGTAGGTTCTAATAGTGTACCACCAGTAGATAATCCTGGTGCTATATTAACTTACCAATGGTATGCAGGTGGATTACCTCCTATGGGTACTTTCATTTCTACACAAGCTGATGCTACTGTAACTGTTTCTGAAGAAACTGAATACTTCTTGATAGTTTCAGATGGTATTTGTTCAGATACTGCTTCTACAATTGTAGATGTAAGAGCTTGTATGAGCCTCGGTTCTACAATCTTTTATGATGATAATAATAACGGAGTCCAAGATTCAGGTGAAGCTGGATTAGGTTCTAAAGATAAGTTTGTAACAGTTGATTTAATTGATGCAAATACTGGTGCTATGGTTGACCAGACAACAACAGACGAAAATGGTGATTACCTATTTACTATGTTGTTCGAAGGAGATTATATCGTTGAATTTACGCCTCCTGCTTCAGCTCCTGTTTCAAGTACAGGTTCAGGCGCAGATGATCAAGTAGATGGAGATGATAACGGTATCCAATCAGATTCAAATGGTGATGGCCTTACAGATGGCGTTATTACCTCAAGTGTTATTACGCTGACTCAAGGAACTGAGCCTACTGGCGAAAGTTTCCAAGGAGGTGATCAGGATGATGCTGATGATGATGAAGGAGATATGACTGTTGATTTTGGTTTAGTGAGACTTGTGAGCATAGGTTCTACAGTTTTCTCTGACGACAATAACAACGGTGTTCAGGATCCTGGAGAAGAATCTTTAGGTAGTGGTTCTAAAGCAGGTAAAGTAGTTACCTTAGAACTTTATGATGCCGCTTCAGGTCAATTAGTAGCGACAACGACAACGGATAATAATGGTAGTTACATCTTTGATAATCTTCTTCCTGGAGATTACTTCATAGAGTTTATGCCACCAGCTTCTTTACCAGTTTCGTCTACACCTACGGGGACTTTAGACAATCAAGTAGATGAAGATGATAACGGTATCCAACAAGATACAGATGGAGACGGACTGACAGATGGTACGATTTCATCACCAGTAATTTCATTGGAGTTCGGTACAGAGCCAACAGGTGAGCCGGGTAAGAATGGAGGAAAAGATGCCGCTGAGGATGAAGGTGGAGATATGACTATAGATTTTGGACTAGTACCACTAGGTTCAATAGGATCTACAGTATTCTCTGATGATAACAATAACGGAATCCAAGATCCAGGAGAGGACAATATTGGTGACAAGGGTAAGACAATTACTTTGACACTTTTAGATACTGCTGGAAATGTGATTGCCACTACTACAACTGATGCAAATGGTAGTTATGTATTTGACAACTTATTACCAGGAGATTATATCGTAGAGTTTATGCCACCAGCGACTTCACCAGTTTCATCTGATGGAGCAGGAAGCGATGATGGAGTAGATGGAGACGATAACGGTATGCAACAAGATACTGATGGAGATGGCATAACAGATGGTACAATCACTTCATCAATAATTAATTTGATGCCAGGTACTGAGCCTACAAATGAGCCAGGCGAAGGCGGTACTAAAGGATCTGCAGATGATGATAACGGTGATAACACAATTGACTTCGGTCTAGTATCACTAGGATCTATCGGATCTACAGTATTCTCTGATGACAACAATAACGGTATCCAAGATCCGGGAGAGGATAACATAGGAGACAAAGGCAAGACTGTTGAATTAACACTATTGGAT